>JAQUFE010000062.1 GCA_028684815.1 Sulfurimonas sp. | reverse complement strand
TCTGTAGCTTACTTTGCAACATTTATAGGTGGAACGCTAGCAGGACTTATGTTAGATATTAGCGATAGAGCAACCATTGGCATCTCTGTAGCGGTGTTAGCATCTATCTGGCTTGTATGGACTATAAGACTTAAAAACCCTACAAAGCACTCGCATCTATTTATCTCAAAAGAACTTGTAGATACAAACAAACTAAGCATCTTAGAACATGAAGATATCGCTGAGTGGTACATCAATGAGACTGAGGGCAAGATAGTTATTAAGTATGTAAGTGACGCCATAGATGAGGATGAGTTAAGAGCTAAGATCTTATTGTAGAGCTTACTCTTAATATATACTTAATTTTATAACACTTTTTTCACATTTTATTCTTGTAGATTTTTATATTATTTTCTATAAGGATGAAATATGAATGACTTGTTTATCCAAAATCTACTAAGTTATGAAGATACTCCAAAAGAGCGTAAAATCGAAATTGGTTTTTTAGACGAATATGGTGAAGGAAAAACACCTGAAGATAAGATAGTTCAAAAACTTATCTTTACTTGTGAAGAAGGAATGGACTACTCAAACCTTTAAAATTTTAAAGGCTTAGTAGATTTTTACTATATAGAGTTTTTTTTCTAAAGAAAATTTGCTACGTAAAGGCTACTATTTTTCTAAAGAAAGTATTCTACTTTTCTAAAGAAAATTTGCTGCGCAACCGCTATTCGCTATTTTTCTAAAGAAAATTTGCTGCGCAACCGCTATTCGCTATTTTTCTAAAGAAAATTTGCTGCGCAACCGCTATTCGCTATTTTTGAGGTATTACATACATATTGAAATAACGACCTTCAAATTTTGGTGGTTTATCCATTATTGCAATATCTTCTATCATCGGCCAAACACGTAGTAGTACTTCTCGTCCAGCTTCTGGATGAGCCATTTCACGACCTCTTAAAAAGACGCGAAATTTCACATGATAACCCTTTTCTAAAAACTCTCTTGCATGCTTAACTTTGTAAGCAATATCATTTTCAGCAATTTTCACAGATAACTTAATCTCTTTTACAACGATTTTAACCTGATTTTTTCTCTGTTCTTTGACTTTTTTCTCTTCTTGGTATTTATATTTACCGTAATCCATGATTTTAGCAACTGGTGGTTTTGCAGTTGGAGCAATTAGGACTAAGTCCATACCTAGTTCATTTGCTTTACTCATAGCTTCATCAGTAGAAATAATCCCTAACGACTCCCCTCCATCTATAGTACATCTTAATTCTGCTACACGGATATCGTCATTCATTATGACGCGGTCTGTTTTTTTACTCAAAAATTTACCTCATTTATTTTAGTTTGTATAAGCTTCAAGAATTCATCTTCGCTTAAATTATACTGCTCTCTAGTTCTTCTGTCACGAATGGCAACAGTCCTACCTTCGACCTCTTCATCTCCAATGATAACGAGCATTGGAACCCTTGTTTTTTCTGCTGTTCTGATTCTTTTGTTAAGAGAATCATTTTTGTTGTATATCTCACTATCGGCATTTATGTCGATTAGTTTATCTGCTAACTCTTTAGCATATGCGTTGTGCGTATCGGCGATTGGCACGATAGCAACTTGCGTTGGAGCGATAAACATTGGAAATTCTCCAGCATAATGCTCCGTTAATATACCAATAAAACGCTCAAAGGAACCTAAAATTGCTCTATGAATCATAACTGGCTGTATTTTATCGTTATTTTCGCCATTATATTCGAGCTCAAATCTCTCTGGAAGATTGAAATCTAGCTGTATAGTTCCACACTGCCACTCGCGACCTATGGCATCTGTAATCTTGATATCAATCTTAGGGCCATAAAAAGCTCCACCGCCCTCATCTATCTCATATGGTAGTTCATTTTTATCCATCGCTGACTTGAGAGCTTTGATGGATGTCTCCCAAACTTCATCGCTTCCTACCGCTTTTTCTGGTTTTGTTGATATCATCATCTTGTAGTCAAACTCAAATGTTGACATGATTTTATCTACAAAATCAACAACTTCTATGATTTGTTCTTCTATCTGATCGCTTGTGCAGAAGATATGTGCATCATCTTGAGTAAATTCACGAACACGAAAGAGTCCATGAAGCGCGCCAGTAAACTCATGGCGATGAACAACTCCATACTCAAAATACTTTATAGGCAAGTCACGATAAGAGTGAAGCTCATCTTCATATACTTTAATATGACCGACACAGTTCATAGGTTTTACACCAAACTCTATCTCATCAATCTTTGTAAAGTACATATTCTCACCATAGTTTTGGTAATGCCCAGATGTTTTCCATAAGTCACTACGAAGCATCTCAGGGCCACGAACTGGCTCATAACCACGCTTACGGTGAGCTTTAAATAGAAGGCTCTCTAATCTTGCACGAAGTCTTCCACCAGCTGGAAGCCAGATAGGAAAACCAGCACCGACTTCTTCACGAAAAGTAAAGAGCTTCATCTCAGCACCTACTTTTCTATGGTCGCGTTTCTCAGCTTCTGCTAACATATCCATATGTGCTTTTAGTGACTCTTTATCTGCAAATGCTATACCATATATACGAGTTAGCATCTCATTCTTAGAATCTCCACCCAAATATGCACCTGAAATCTTAGTAAGTTTGAAAAATCTTATAAGCCCAATATTTGGAAGATGCGGTCCGCGACAAAGGTCTTCAAATTCACCTTGCTTGTAGATGCTAACCATATCATCTGGAATCCTCTCTATAACCGCTAGTTTTAAGTGGTCATCTTTAAACTTTTCCTTTGCTTCATCCATAGAGATTTCATATTTTTCTATCTCATATTTTTTCTTAGCAAATGAGAGCATCTGTTTTTCTATACTTTTAAGATCCGACTCACCAATCTCCGCTTCAGTTTTAAAGTCGTAGTAAAAGCCCTCTTTTACAGTAGGCCCTACAAAAAACTTTGCATCTGGGTAGAGCGACTTTATGGCTTGAGCCATAAGATGCGCTGTTGAATGACGAAGGACTTCTAGGGACTCTTTTGAGTTATCAAGAAGAATTGGCTCACCTTCAAAACCCTTCTCTTTAGCAGTTTGTAAGTCGATGATTTCATTATTGTGTTTTATTGCTATTGCGTTCAAAATATTTTATCCCTATATAAAAATTTTTGCTATAATAGCCTAAAATCACTTCAAAGTCGATAAATGATGTGCAAACTCTAGTAGTAGAGTGAAAAAAGCTGCTTTAAGTGACTTTAATGATTTTTATAAAAGTATTAATGAGTTTCAGCTAAAATTGAGTTCATAAGAAACTACTACTTAGGAATAATATGAAGACGATAATAATTTTTTTACTTGCGAATATTGTTTTATATGCACATCCTCATATATTTATCGATGTTTACCCTAAAATCAACATCCAAGATACTAAAGCTACTTCACTTAGTTTAGAGTGGAAGTTCGATCAAATGACTTCTTCTGTGCTTATAATGGATTACGATAAAAATAAAGATAACAAATTTAGTAAAAATGAGATAGCTTTAATAAAAAGAAATGCAATAAAATTATTTAAAGATCATAACTATTATTTAAAGATAAGAGAAAATGATAGAAATGTAGAGATAGAAAAATTAGATAATTTTGCAGCCACTATAGATGAAACTGGAAGATTAGTATATTCATTTGATCTTATTTGTAGTTTTAAAATTAAAGACAGCATGCTTATGTTTTACGATAAAGGCTCTTATATTTCTTTTATGTTAAAAAAAACATTTATAGAGCCTTTAAATAAAAATATAAATTTTAATATTAGAAGGGTTGATAATGAAATCTACTTCGGATACGCAATGCTTATTGAAGATATTATATGAATTTTTATAATGAATTTTTACACGAAATTGTAAATTGGCAATATAATTTAAACAACTCAGTTGCTTCATATATAAACTCGGTAAATGAAAATGGTTTAAGTGCCGTTATGGTAGTGCTAGCAATCTCTTTTATATACGGTTTAGTCCACGCAGCTGGTCCAGGTCATGGCAAAGCATTAGTTTCGTTTTATTTTTTATCTCGTGGTGGTAGTTATAAAAAAGCCATAAAATTAGGCTACCTAATCTCCATCGTGCATGCTTTTTCAGCTTTGAGTATTACATTTGTTATTTACTTTATTTTAAAAGGATTTTTCTCTAAAACTTTTCAAGAACTTAGTAATATTTCGATGATAATATCTGCTGTGATGATTGTGGCAGTTGGAATTTACCTGCTCGTAAAAGCGATAAAAGCAAAAAAAGAGAAAGAACAAACTGATTTTTCAAATGAAAAATCAGAATACGCTGTGGCTTTTTCTGTGGGAATCGTCCCTTGCCCTGGAGTTATGAGCATAGTCCTGTTTTGTATTAGTACTGGTAATTTGTATCTTGGAGTTTTGTCCGCTATTGTGATGAGCTTAGGTATGGGCTTTACTATTTCACTAGCAGGAATCTTAACTAGCTATGCGTCATCAAAAAGTGGAAGCTTCTTAAAAACAAAAGGGTATTTGCTAGAGATGCTTGGAGCAATTTTCATTATACTTTTAGGAATTTTTTTATTTACTATAAACACTCAAAGCATGTTTACTCCTCAAGATGCCGCTCCCATATTTTAAGGTATATAATTACCAAATCTTAGAAAAGACACCTATTAAAAACGAAACCTTAAAGTTCCGTTTTTAGTACTGCACCATTTGAAGCGTTAGACACTAAGAGTTGATATCTCTTTAACCATTTTGATTTTACTTCATTTTTGTGAGGCTTCCAAGCTTCTCTTCTTTTTTGTAAAATCTCTTCACTTACGTTTAGTTGAAGTAAGTGTGCATCAGTATCTAGCTCTATCTCATCACCATCTTCAATGAGCGCTATTAAACCACCCTCAGCAGCTTCAGGAGAGACATGACCAATAGATGCACCCTTTGTAGCTCCACTAAATCTTCCATCAGTTATAAGCGCTACACTCTCGCCTAGTCCCATTCCTTGGATAAGTGCAGTAGGAGCTAGCATCTCTTGCATACCAGGTCCGCCTTTTGGTCCCTCATAGCGAATAACTACAACATCTCCAGGTTTTACCTTACGGCTCATGATGCCAGCTATTGCTTTTGGTTGAGAGTCAAAACAGATTGCTGTTCCCTTAAACTGTCTCATAGATGGCGCAATTCCAGCAGTCTTTACAACAGCACCCTCTAACGCTAGGTTTCCAAAAAGAATAGATAATCCACCTACTTGAGAGTAAGCATTTTCATTTGTGTGGATGATGTTCTCATCTAAAATATTGGCATCTTGAATTCTCTCACCAAGAGTTTCACCAGTTACAGTTGGGTTATCAAGATAGAGAAGTCCACCTCTTCTGCTGACCTCTTTCATAACAGCATTAACACCACCAGCTTTATCTATATCATCCATATGAACAGTTGTTAACGATGGAGAGATTTTAGCTATATGCGCTACATCGTCAGCGATTTCATTAATCTTCTCTATAGGAAAGTTTACATCAGCTTCTCTGGCAATAGCTAACATATGTAAAACTGTGTTTGAGCTTCCACCCATCGCCATATCTACAACCAAAGCATTATGAACTGCTTTTTCGTTTAAAATATTTTTGATGTTATACTTGCTATCTTCAGCCTTTGCCATCTCAACTATACGTTTTGCAGCCTTTTTAACCATCGCTATTCGCTCTGGAGTCATAGCTAAAACAGTTCCATTTCCTGGAAGTGCGATGCCCATAGCTTCACAGAGTGTGTTCATAGAGTTTGCAGTAAACATACCAGAACAACTTCCACCAGATGGACAGGCGTTACACTCTATCTCGTAAAGTTCTTCATCAGTCATCTTGCCCTCAGCATGTTCACCAACAGCCTCAAAAGCAGTAGAGAGATCGATAGGAGTGCCGTCTTTTTTATGCCCTGCTGGCATTGGCCCACCTGAGACAAAGATTGTAGGAACATTTACACGTAAAGCCCCCATAATCATACCAGGAACAATTTTGTCACAGTTTGGGATGCATATCATCGCATCTAGCTGATGTGCATTCATAACTGTTTCTATGGAGTCAGCTATAATTTCACGAGATGGAAGAGAGTAAAGCATCCCCTCATGTCCCATTGCGATGCCATCATCCACTCCGATAGTGTTAAATACAAATGGCACGCCACCCGCTTCCCTGATAGCTTCTTTTACTATCTCACCATATTCATACAGAAAAAAATGTCCTGGAATGATGTCTATATAGCTATTTGCAATACCGATAAATGGCTTGTCGAAATCCTCGTCTTTAAGTCCAGTAGCTCTTAGTAGAGATCTGTGAGGTGCTTTATCAAAACCTTTTTTTATAATGTCACTTCTCATGTTAATCCTTCGTAAAATAGCCCTTAAACGGTGATACTATTTTTAATATAACTGTGATTATACCATTTTTTTTATATTTTCTTTGAAAAACTCTTTACAAATGAAAATTAAGTGGCTATAATTCCGCTCACTTAAAGATAAGTGACTAAAAAATTGCGGGAATAGCTCAGTGGTAGAGCACAACCTTGCCAAGGTTGGGGTCGCGAGTTCGAACCTCGTTTCCCGCTCCATATATATAAATTATAATCTGTTAAAAGACACCCAATGCCCGGGTGGCGAAATCGGTAGACGCAGGGGACTTAAAATCCCCCGGTAGCAATACTGTGCCGGTTCAAGTCCGGCCCCGGGCACCATAAATGATTGTTTAAACTGGTGCCATCGCCAAGTGGTAAGGCCGCAGCCTGCAAAGCTGCTATCCCCAGTTCAAATCTGGGTGGCACCTCCAGTTTTATAATTTAAACCTTTTTAACTACACAAGTGGATCTTTGGCAGAGTTGGTCGATTGCACCGGTCTTGAAAACCGGCGAGGGTTATACCTCCCAGAGTTCGAATCTCTGAGGGTCCACCACTTCTTTATCCTTTAAAACACCCTAAATAACGACATTACAAGACACTTTAAGCTTACAAAAAAAACCTTATTGTTACCCTATTGCTACCCATATTTTACAAATTTACTTTTCTTTGTTAGAATTTTTGTGTTCAAACCAATTGGTTTGACAAAATTGAAGTTCCTACTTTAAAAGTATAAAATGCATGACACAAAGAGAGAGTGAAGTCATAGTTGACACTTTCGGATTATGCATAATGAATTAAATTAATTAAGATGTAAATTTAGAAGTTTAGCGCAAAACAAGAAGCAGAGTGCTTCAGTATTATGTAATGAAAAGTAAAGAGTAAGTGCGACTCATGCAGGAAGTAGCCGACTTGTTCTAAATGGAAAAAGACGAATTCGTATCTTGCTTTATCTGCGAATTTAAGAGAAAAACGAGAGCTGAAATGTATATTGAGTAAGTTTGAAAGCACTATGAGCTTTAAAGTTTTTCTAAATAATTAGAATCTAGTTTAGACCCGAACTATCTTTAATTTGGTTATGGCAATAATGCATAATCCATTTGAAGAACTAAATCGTAAAATTGACAACCTAGAAAAAAAAGTTGACTTAATTTTACGAAGAACTGGCAAAGTTGATT
Source organism: Sulfurimonas sp. (assembly GCA_028684815.1). Taxonomy (GTDB): domain Bacteria; phylum Campylobacterota; class Campylobacteria; order Campylobacterales; family Sulfurimonadaceae; genus Sulfurimonas. Next base: position 628 of record JAQUFE010000062.1, on the reverse strand, counting down.
TGTTTGATGAATTTAATGTTAAAGGCTTGGAAAAAGCCATTGAAATATTAGGTTATCAATCGACAAAAACTTTAACAAAAAAAATAAAGAAAGGGGACATATTGAAAATAAATAAACATTACAGAATTTCTGATAGTGGAAAATATAGTTTCAGTGAAAGTGCCCTTCTATCTATAAAAGGGCTAATATAGAGTATAGTTTACATTTGAACTAGATAAAAAACAAATGAATAGAAATGAAGAGGTTTTGCTCATATACAAGCAAAATTTATTTTTAATAGATATCAAAAGATAATCATTATTTGATACCTAAAAAAGTTTAACTCTAAAGTAAAAAATGCAATCATAGAGACACTTCAATTTAATTAAAAAGGTTAGGACTAGCTATCTTAGCCTTTTTATCAAAAAAATAGCTACAATTTTTAATTAAAATCACATAAGAAATGATATAAAACTATATCATCACGATTTTTCTTTCTTATTTCTTTAAAAATTTTGAGGTTAACTTTTCCAGAATCAACATCTAAAAAAGAGTGTGTAGATAAATCAATTGGATCAAAATTTTTGTATTGTTGTTGTGCTAAATAATCTTTATAATCACTACATAATTTTGGAAAATCATTCACTTT
>JAQUFE010000061.1 GCA_028684815.1 Sulfurimonas sp. | reverse complement strand
TAAACTCCTCTTTATCTATCATACTTTTACTCCAAATATTTATTTGAAATAAATAGTATCTTCTTTAAATAAAGTGGTACATTTTTACTCTGCGTTACTGGTGTATTTTACCTCTGCGTTTGACAATCATAATACTTGACTATAAATAAGATATAAAAACAACTTTATTATTTTTGTAGTACAATCCTTTAACAAAGATAGGCATATAAGGATACGAAGATGGATAAGTTTTTACAAGCAGCTATAGAAGAAGCAAATAAAAGCCTAAAACAAGGTGGCATCCCAATAGGTTCAGTTCTAGTTATTGATGACAAAATTGTAGGTCGTGGACATAATAAACGAGTCCAAAATAGTAGTGCTATTCTTCATGCAGAGATGGACTGTCTTGAGAATGCTGGGAGATTATCAGCATCAGACTATAAAAGAGCAACACTCTACTCTACTCTCTCACCTTGTTCTATGTGTAGTGGAGCTGCACTTTTATATAAGATCCCTAAAGTTATCATAGGTGAAAACAGAACCTTTCAAGGCCCAGAGGAGCATCTTCGAGCGCAAGGTGTTGAAGTAGAGATTTTAGACAATAAAGAGTGTTATGAACTGATGCAAAACTTTATCAAAAAAAGTCCGCAACTTTGGAATGAAGACATAGGAGAGTAAAATCTACTCTTTTATGTCATCTTTTGATGTTAAAGCATCGTGCTTTTGTAAAGTCTCTTTAGCTATTTTATAGCCATACTCTATAACCTCTTTTGACCTTGTAAACTCAAACATACTACAGAGATTTCTTGGTATTGAAATCTCTATATCTGGTGGGTATGCAGCTAGCTTCATTCTAGCGATATTTCCTTGCATTGTCTCAAAAGACTTGTTTGCTACTACATAGATGCCATCTTCTTTGGCAATGGATTCGGGCATTGATAGTTTACTCATATACTCTTGAATTTTTTTAGAAAAATAAGAATTATTATTCTCTTTTTTTAGTGGTAGCTCTGCTAAAGCTTCTCCACTTAAGTTCACAGCTATAGTAAAATCAGCCGAACTATTAAAACTAGGCGCTATGGGAACTGGATTTAAAACGCCTCCATCAACTAAGAGGCTTCCATTTCGAGAGTATGGTGTAAAAAAGAGAGGCAGAGAGATAGATGCTCTAATGGCTTCTAGTAGTCGCCCTTCATTTATCCAGACCTCTTTTTCTTCATCTATATTTGTAGCCACTGCAGTAAATTTTATATCCAAATCTTCTATAAGTGGGTTACCAACTAACTCCTCCATCTTTTTCATAAGGGCTTCCCCTGAGACAAAGCCACCAGAACCTTTAAAGTCTAGTAACTTCAACATATCTAAGATATCAATATTTTCTATCCACTCTACATAGTTATCTAGTTTACCAGCCGCATAAAATCCGCCTATTAGCGCCCCAATAGAACAACCAGAGATAGACTTTATCTCATATCCATTCTCTTGAAGCCACGCTATAACACCAACATGTGCCAAACCTCTAGCACCGCCACTACCCAAAACTAAAGAGACACTTTTTTTTCTCATCTTTACTCACTTTGCTCAATTAGCAAAATTATACATATTCTTAAGCATTATTTCATTAACAAGCTGATTATTTTTTATCTAATTGTAGTTTCGCATCAACTCATTTTAGGTTCATTGTATATTTTCTAGCCGTATTTACGCATATCTTAAGAGAGTTTTAGATAGTATCATTATATTTTATTTTTCAAAACTAGGTGTTATATATGAGCGATTTGCTAAACAATGATGAAGTACAAACTATAAACATAGAAGAGACTCTTCAAAACAGTTACCTCGATTATTCTATGAGTGTAATCGTAGGTAGAGCCTTGCCAGATGTTCGTGATGGGCTTAAACCTGTTCACAGAAGAATTTTATATGCGATGGACAAACTAAGCCTCTCTCACGGCTCAAAGTTTAAAAAGTCTGCTCGTATCGTTGGTGATGTTATTGGTCAGTACCATCCTCACGGCGACACTGCAGTTTACGACGCACTAGTTCGTATGGCTCAAGATTTCTCTATGAGAATGCAACTTATAGATGGTCAAGGAAACTTCGGTTCTGTAGATGGAGACAACGCTGCTGCTATGCGTTATACTGAAGCTAGAATGACAAAGTATGCGGGCGAACTTCTAAAAGATTTGGAAAAAAATACCGTAAACATGATAGATAACTACGATGGTACTACAAAAGAGCCAGATGTTATGCCAACTCGTGTTCCAAACCTACTTATAAACGGCTCTTCTGGTATTGCTGTTGGTATGGCTACAAATATCCCACCGCACAACCCTAGAGAGATTTTAACGGGGCTTAAAGCACTTCTAGCTGATCCTGATATCTCATTAACTGAGATTATGCAGCACATAAAGGCTCCTGACTTTCCAACTGGTGGTATCATCTTTGGTAAAAAAGGCATTATGGACGCTTATGAGACTGGTCGTGGACGCATAAAAGTTCGTGCTAAAACTCATATAGAGCAAAAAGCAAAAAGAGAAGTTATCATCATAGATGAGCTTCCATACCAAGTAAACAAAGCTAGACTTATAGAAAACATAGCAAACCTAGTAAAAGACAAGATGATAGAAGGCGTTTCTGAAGTTCGTGATGAGTCTGACCGTGATGGCATGAGAGTAGTTATTGAGCTAAAGAGAGATGCTATGAGTGAGATTGTTCTTAACAATCTTTTTAAGCAGACTAGCATGCAGACTACTTTTGGTATCATAATGCTCTCTATTTTAAACCAAGAACCTAGAATTTTTGGCATCATTGATATTCTTAAACACTTTATAAATCACCGTAAAACTGTAATCATTCGTCGTACTATTTTTGACCTTGAAAAAGCAAAAGCTAGAGCGCACATCTTAGAAGGTCTCAAAAAAGCTATAGATATCATTGATGATGTTATCCGCACTATTCGTGCTTCACAAAACGAAGAAGAGGCTAAGAATAACCTCGTAAGCGAGTTTGATTTCTCTGAGATTCAAGCTGCTAGCATCGTAGCTATGAGACTTGGCCGTTTAACTGGTTTAGAGATAGAAAAGATTGAAAACGAGCTCCAAGAGCTTATGAAACTTATAGAGTATCTAGAATCAATCCTAAAAAGCGAAGAGGTTCTTCACGGCATCATAGGCGAAGAGTTTGATGAAGTTCTTGAAGTTTATGGTTCAAACAAACGAAGAACAGAGATAGAAGATGACTATGACGATATAGATATAGAAGATCTCATCCCAAATGAGCCAATGGTTGTGACTATAACTCATAGAGGCTATATAAAAAGAGTACCACTTGTTCAGTATGAAAAGCAAAAAAGAGGTGGAAAGGGCAAGACTGCCATAACTACTTATGAAGATGACTTTATAGAGAGATTTTTCACTTGTAATACTCATGACACGCTTCTGTTTGTAACAGACCGTGGTCAACTTCACTGGTTAAAAGTATATAAGATTCCAGAGGGAAGTAGGATAGCAAAAGGTAAAGCAGTTGTAAATCTTCTTAACCTAATAGCAGATGAGAGAATCTGTTCTATCATTCCAACAACAGACTTTAGTGAAGAAAAAGGACTGGTTTTCTTTACGCAAAAAGGTGTTGTAAAGAGAACAAATTTAAGCGAATTCTCAAACATTAGAAGTAACGGCGTAAGAGCTATAGTTTTAGATGAAGATGATGCGCTAATCACAGCTAAGATAGCTGATCAAGATATTAAGTACCTCTTTATAGTTACAAAACTAGCACAATGTATAAAATTTGATATAGAGAAGATTCGTGAGCAAGGTCGTAGCACTCGCGGAGTTAGAGGTATCAAGTTTAAACACGAAGATGATGAAGTCATAGATGCTAACATCATTGCAAATGATGAGCAAGAGATTTTAGTTGTATCTGAAAAAGGTATAGGTAAACGTACATCTGCGGGTGAATATCGCTTAACAAATCGCGGTGGTTCTGGTGTTATCGCTATGAAGATGACTAACAAAACTGGTAAATATGTGGTTGGATGTCTAATGGTAGATGAGACTATGGATATGATGGCTCTCACAGTAGCTGGTAAGATGATAAGAGTTGATATGCAAACCATCTCAAAATCAAGCAGAAACACTTCTGGTGTATATATAGTAAAAGGTGATGATGTCGCAAGTGTCTCAAGATGCCCTAAACAACCAGATGAAGATGATGAAGAAGATGATATAACTCCAATCAGTATATTAGATGTGGAATAGTAGTTGCTTTTTAGGTTCATATTAAAACTTGGAGTTCCAAATGAAAAAAATAATTTCACTTAGCATTATACTTGGTATAGCTTCTGTGTCTTTTATAGGGTGTGCCCAAAAAACAGATAGAGGTCCTAACTCTTATAGAGCTATGAATCAGGACTGTTATGAGCAAAAATGTATAAGAAATAGTTTAGATGAGACATCTGATAAAGCTTCTAAACCAATAAAAAATATTGAAGTACAAAGAGAAGTACCGCAAGATGCACCTATCTTGGAAAAAAATAAAACTTTGAGAATCAGCGTTGTAGGGCAAGGGGTAGCTCCAACAAACACTTCTTCTCCAGCACAAGCTTATGCCTTAGCAAAAAGGGCTGCTGTTGCTGACTCTTACAGGCTTATTGCTGAGAAGGTAAAAGGTGTTTATGTTGAGGGTGATGACTTAATTCAAAATATGATGGTTAAAAGATCAAGCATCCGAACTTCAGTGACTGCTATGGTGAAAAATGCAAATGTTATTGAAACAAATTTCAAAGAGGGTTTATGCGAAGTAGAGATGGAAATAGTTCTATCACACGCGCAATTTGGCCACTAATATTTTTTAGCTCTTTTGCACTTTTAGATGCAAAAGAGTTTATAATATCCTATCGTTATGTTGTAAAAGATGCCACTCTTTACAACGAAACACTCTATATCTCAGAAGCTATGCAAAAATGTAGTGGAACCCCCCAAGAACACTTACTACTAACAACAGATAAAAAAAACAGTTTAAAAGATATTATAAAAAACAATGAAGAAGAGTTTATAGACTTTATCCACAAACTAGGGCTTAGTGTTGAGCACAAGGAAAAAACCACAAACCTTATAAACACATCCACAACAATTTTAACACTAAAAAGTACTTGTTTCAAAGTCGATTTTAATGATAATTTTGCTACAATTGCGCCTTTAAAATAGGGCTCGTAATAGGACATTTTTGTGAAGATTGCAATAGTAGAAGACGATATCAATATGAGAAAATCTTTAGAGATTGCAATGAGCGACTATAAAGAGTTTGAAATTATCACATTTAAAAATGCGATAGATGCTCTTAAAAAACTAGATGCCTCATTTGACTTAGTTATCACAGATATAAATATGCCAAAGATGGATGGTATTGAGTTTGTAAAAGAGTTAAATGGAAGATATGAAGTTATCATAATGACTGGAAACGCAACACTCTCTCGTGCCATAGAGTCCATACAACTAGGTGTAAAAGATTTTTTGCTAAAACCTTTTGATGTTGATACCTTAGTTGCAGCTATAAAAAGAGAAGCTAAAATCCAAAAAGCGCAAAAAAAAGTTCCTAAAACTAAGAACAATTATAGTGGCTTTTTAGGAAGTTCTAATCCACTCCAAGAGGTTTTAAAAATAGCAGATAAAGCTTGTAAGACAGATGCGAGTATTTTATTACTAGGAGAGAGTGGAGTTGGTAAAGAGGTTTTTGCAGACTATATCCATAAAAACTCACCTCGTGCCAAAGGTCCTTTTGTTGCGATAAATATGGCAGCTATACCTGAAAATCTTATAGAGAGTGAGCTTTTTGGTTTTGAAAAAGGTGCATTTACGGATGCCTCTGAAGCTAAAGCTGGGCAGTTTGAATTAGCGCAAGGTGGGACACTTTTCTTAGATGAGATAGCAGAGATGCCCTACTCTCTTCAAGCAAAACTCCTTCGTGCACTCCAAGAAAAAGAGGTAAGAAGACTCGGTTCATCAAAGAGTATAAAGATAGATATTCGTGTAGTCTCAGCTACAAACGCGGACTTAACACAAAAGATAAAAGATGGAGAGTTTAGAGAAGATTTGTACTATAGACTAAATACTATTCCTCTAACTATTCCGCCTCTTCGTCAAAGAAAAGATGAGATTTCAGAGATTGCAAATGCGATGATAGAGATCAACTGTAAAAAGTACTCATTTGAGACAAAAACATTAAGCGAAGATGCAAAAGAGCAACTCTTAGCATACGCTTGGCCAGGAAATATTAGAGAGCTTTTATCGGTAATAGAGAGAGCCGTTATACTGAGTGAATCTAGCACAATTAAAGCAGATGAACTTTTTTTACAAAATAAAATACAATAACTAGGAGAAAAAATGTCTAAAAAATATAATGTTGCAGTAGTTGGCGCTAATGGAGCCGTTGGCGAAGAGATTTTAAGAGTCTTAGAAGAGCTTGACTTTCCAATAAAGAAGTTAGTACCACTTGCAAGTAGCAGAAGTGCAGGAAATACAGTTGAGTTTAACTCAAAACAAGTAATGATAAAAGAGCTTACAAGTGATATCTTTGAAAAAGAAGAGATAGAAATAGCGCTTTTTTCAGCTGGCGGAAGTGTGAGTGCAAAGTATGCTGAGGATGCTGTAAGAGCTGGCGCAGTTGTAATTGACAACACTTCTCACTTTAGAATGGATGCTGATGTTCCTTTGGTTATACCAGAAGTAAACCCAAGCGACATTGCAAAGTGGAGAGTAAAAGGAATCATAGCAAACCCAAACTGCTCAACTATTCAGATGCTTCAAGTCCTAAAACCTCTTGATGATGCTTACTCTTTAACAAGAGTAGATGCAAGTACATACCAAGCAACTTCTGGTGCTGGAAAGAGTGCTATGGAAGAGTTGGTATCTCAGATGCAAGCCTTTTTTGCATTTAAACTCGATGATGCAGAGCATAAAGCATTTGCACATCAAATAGCTCTAAATGTTATCCCTCAAATAGATGTTTTCATGGATAATGGCTACACAAAAGAAGAGATGAAGATGGTAAATGAGACTAGTAAGATTTTACATAGAGAGGTTCCACTTAGTGCAACTTGTGTTCGTGTGCCTACTCTTCGTGGTCATGCTGAAGCACTTACACTTACATTTGCCAAAGATGTAGATGCGAAGATGGCTACAGATATTTTACAAAAAGCTCCAAATATAGTTATCTTAGATAAACCTAACGAGAGTCTATATCCGATGCCAGCAACTTGTGTAGATAAAAACGAAACTTTTGTAGGTCGCATAAGAGCTGATAACTTTGCAAAAAATATCATCCATCTCTTTGTGGTTGCTGATAATCTAAGAGTTGGAGCTGCTACAAATGCTGTTCGTATAGCACTAAAATGGGCAGAGATGGAAACAAAGTAGTATGTTTGAAAAACTTTTTGAAAATACTCTGTGGAGTACAAGGTTCATAGTTATTTTAGCTGTTATTTTTGGTCTTGTTGGTGCTGTGATTTTATTTGCAGTAGCAAGTGTAGACATCATCTCTACAGCCAAATATGTCTTTGAAACTTATACAACAGGTGCGCATCCAGAAAAATTTCACGAAGATGTAGTTGGTGGAATTATCGGTGCAGTTGATTTGTATCTCATCGGTATAGTTATGCTAATCTTCTCGTTTGGTATCTATGAGCTTTTTATCTCAGATATAGATGCAGCAAAGCAAGAAGAGGGAGCTGAGAACAAAGTCCTAGCCATAGACTCATTAGATCAACTAAAAGACAAGATCTCAAAAGTTATAGTAATGGTGCTAGTAGTTGGTTTTTTTCAAAAAGTTGGTTACACTAAATACGACGGTGCCCTAGATTTGTTCTATCTAGCACTCTCAATTACTGCAGTAGCAGTTGGTCTGTACTTTTTATCAAAAGTAGGTAAAAAGCATTAGTTTTAAGATAAGTAGACTAAAATTACACAACGATTCAAAAGGATAAGAATGAGTAAAATATTTGTAGATGCATGTTTTGGCAAGGAGACTCCGTACACTCCAGTTTGGATGATGAGACAAGCGGGTCGCTATCTACCAGAGTATATGAAAGTTCGAGCTGAGGCTGGAAACTTTTTAAACCTTTGTCATGACCCTAAAAAGGCATGTGAAGTTACGCTTCAACCCGTAGATATTGTTGGAGTTGATGCTGCAATACTCTTTAGTGATATCTTAGTTATTCCAAACGAGATGGGAATGGATTTAAAGTTTATTACAGGTTCAGGTCCAAAATTTCCAAAGCCAATAGTAACAGAAGCTGATGTAGATGCACTCATCGGTGGCGAGGAAGCTGC
>JAQUFE010000060.1 GCA_028684815.1 Sulfurimonas sp. | reverse complement strand
TATGCTAAGTTATTAAGTGCTTTTAAATCTCCAGCCTGTACAGCTCTTTGGTACCAGTCAAAAGCCAATCTATAGTCTTGCTCAACTTCATCTCCACTAAAATAAAGTAGTCCCAAATTAAACATCGCACTAGCATTGTTATCTCTAGCTTGTTTTTTATATAGCTCTACAGTGGTTGAAGAGTCTGCTAAGAGAGTAAAGAAAATCAGAGTTGATGCAAGGATAAGCTTCATTGTGCATCTTTTTCTTCGTTATTTTTTTCTTCTATTTTTATTTCTTTAGCTCTTGCTTTATCTGCATCACAAAGTATATGATTAGGATAAACAATAGTCTCTAGTTTAAAGTTACAATTTATCCACTCATCTTTTATACCTAAGATGTACTCTAGTCTATTCCAAAAGAGTTTATGTAAGAAGCTATCTGATTTAAAGTAAGTTACTTCATCATTTTGTGTTGTAAATATCTCTAAGCTTAGCTCTTTAGTGCCATTTTCATCAAGTGCTTTACTGCTTAAGACTACATTTTGAACCTCTACATCTATATCTACAAAACCAGTTGTAACTCTTTTGCTCATCTCAAGTGATGTCCAGTTAGTATCTAAGAGATGTTCATGTTTTGCAGAGTAAAAAACTCTTTTTATGGAGTTAAATAGTTCTTGATCATTATCTATAGTAAATGTTTTAATAGAGATGTTATTATCTTGTTCTATCTCATCTTCTGCTAATAGTTGCAGAGTAAGTAAAAAAGCGCTTATAAAAAAGATTGAAAATAGTTTCATAATATAATCCTAGCTTGAAGTTCCATAGACACCTAGCATCTCAAATGCAAGATAGTCTTGTCTGCTCTTTAGTGAGTCGCCTATAACTTTGATGTTATGCTCATGAGAGAACCCTATTATCTGTTTTACCACACTGTGCTTTACGCTATCTTTTTTGAAGTCCTGACAAAAGCTTCTATCTAGTTTTAAGTATGTTGGTCTCAACTCTTTTAAGCTCTCAAGATTTAAGTCTGTTGGGTCGTATTTTTTTATCATAGACTCTATGTTTAACTCTCTTAGTATGCCATAGAAACTACTAAACTCTTCAAAATTACTAGCTACGCTATAACTAGGTGAAGTAAAGATGATTTTTCGCATAAACTCATTCTCTTTAGCTGTAGCATCTAGCCACGATATAAAGAGTTTGTTTGTTATACTTGAGACCGATAAGACTATACAAATCTGGTGTTCAATCTCTCCTAACTCTATCTGCTCTAGCGCTTTTATGATGAGCGCTTTGTCAAACTCAGCTACAACGCCAAGTCTCTCAGCCACCGAGATAAACTTTCCTGTAGGGATATTCTCAAATGTAAAACTATCTATAACAAGAGGCGATATCTCTTGGATAAGAGTCTTTGGCTCATCTCCAAACTCAACTGTATCGTGGAGGTATTGTAGTACAAAGTCATTTCGTTTTATGATATCTTTGATACTTCCTTCTAGTTTTTTCATAGACTCAGCTTGCTGTTGGAAGTCAGCAATATGATAAAACTTACTCTTTTGTACAAGTGCACTCTCGTAAGCTTCTTGAGCATTTTCTATGTTTGATTCTATTGTTCCATACTGGTCAAAAGGTACAGCGCCAAAGTAGATGGAGCGGTCAAAGAAGTAGTATTTATCTACTAGTTTATCAATAAGCTCTAATATATCATCTAAAAAGCTCTCTACTTTTTGTGTCTCTTTCTCATATAAAAGCATAGAAAATTCTCCACCAAAGAACCTATATATAGAACCATCTCTATCTCTTGAGATATTAAAGTAGTGTTGTACAGCCTTTGCAAAATCTTCAATCAGTGAGTTTACAATCTCAGGCCCATGATTTTTTGTAAAGATGCCAATCTTGTCAATCTTTAAGTAGATAACATAGCCCCCTCTATTTGAGATAAACATATATTTTAAGTCATTTTCAAATGATTTTTTGTTTGGAAGTCCTGTTAATTCATCGCTTCTCTCTTTTTGATAGATAATATCTCTACTAACAGTGAGGTCGTTTGTTGTGTTTATAAACTTCTTACTAAGGGCTATGGTGTTTTCGCTTAAGATATCAAGTTCACTAAAGTTAGTTTTTTGCTCTTTGAAGTCAAGCATCTTGCCTTTTAGTATATTTGTAAGATAAGCATTTAAGTTGTCCATTGAAGTCTTTAAGCTCTTATAAACAACAAACCTATATAACAAAAAAGCAAAAAGAGTTATAACTAAAAGGAGGATGCTAAGTGCTAGCATAAACTCTTTTAACTCTGCATCTAGGAACTCTTTATCAAAACTATTTTTGTAAGATATCCAAAGAGAAAACTTCTCTTCATCTACTCTTAGTAGTTTTGTTGTTGCATCTGTACTCCCGCTTTGTAAAAATTCCGTTTTAATCTCAAGAGGAACTAGAAAATCTTTGATAACACTATCTTTAATGGCTTGAAACTTTATATTTACGCTTTGTAACTCTTTTTTGTCTTGAGCTAGAATTAGTTTGTAAAGTCCTGCCTCAGATGCCTCTATCTCCGCTATATTTGCATCTATGGTTACATCGCTAACAAACCACTCACTCTCTTTAAGATAAACTTTCTCAAGAAGTGTCTTGTCGCTAAAAGTGTAGTTTTTTAGCTCTAGTTTTGCATCTACTAAAGGTGAACTCTCTCTTAAGAGATATATAGCATTTTTAAATAGCACAAGATTGTTTTGCTCTATAGAGTCTTTAGTGATTTGTAGTAATTTTGACTTAAGTTTATCCTCATCAAGGGATACTCTTGTTAGCTCTTTTGTCTCTATATGTTTGTTGTATAAACTAGAAGATATAACAAATGTAGCAATCAAAAAAGCGATGATATATATCAAAATCTTCATTGTTCGTTAAACTTCCTATAGAGTTTTTGTTTTGAAGATATTTTCTCTATAACTGGCATATACTCTATCTTTAGCTTTCCAAGTCCTTCCAAGGCAAAGCTCGCCTCTTCATAGCTAGAATATACTCCCATCATAAGCTTTACCCATTTTTTATCTTGACCAAAATAAAAGGCAAAACTATTATCTGTTATGTTTGCATCTTCTATGATTTTTCCAGCTACCTCCATAGAAGGAAGGGTGGTTATATTGATAGTAAATTTATCTTCTGAAGCTGTAAGAAACCTCTCTTTAAAGCTTATGTCTGTTTGAAACTTTAACTCATTTTGAGCCAATAACTCTTTGTATTTTTCTAATTCGCCTGCATCTACAAACATAAGATTTGCAAACTCTTTAAAGTTCTTTTGAACTCCTCTGATTAGTTCTACTTTAGTTTTTTTATCACTATCTAGTTTACTTTGTGCAGCGGCAGCATCTGACTCTGTTTCAAAGATGCCATAAGCTATATTTGTTTGAATTTTTTTATCGTTATGAGACTGAAATATAAAAGCACTATCTTCAATTTCTAACTTATCTATCATCTTAAGTGCATCTATAGAGTTGTCAAACTTAGATATAACTATGGTGTAACTTTGTGGGTCTTGTAGTAAAAAGTTTTCATGAAAAGACAGGATGCCATCGAGTGAAGGTTTCATACTTAGAGGGAGTTGCTCTATTTCATCCAAGCTAACCACTTCAAATGGTTTAGTACTTGTGTTTTTATCTACTATATCTAAAGTGTTATCTAAAACTACATACTCTGTCTCTTCTTTTTGCAGAGTCTCTTTATGTTGTTCTCTATATGCCGTCTTTGCCATATCTAGAAAGCTTTCATTTTCTATATCTATCTGGAAATATTCAAGCAGCTCACCAGAGAGAAGAAGTATCTCAAAGTAGTCTTTCATGCTATCTTGTTGGTTTTGTATAAGATTTAACTCAGCTGTATTTAACTGTCTTTGGGCTTCTAGGAGTACATAAAGGTCTTGTTCGCCATTTCTAAAACTCTCCCAGTAAGACTCAACCATTTTCGAAGATGCATCTACTTCTTTTTGAGCATTGTCCATATTGTCTTGAAGTGAAGTTAGAGATGTGTGAAACTTCTCTAAACCCCATTTTATTCTTCTAATCTCTGCTTTTTTATCAAACATCTTCTCTTTGATTTTAGAAAAGGCTTTTAGATACTGCTTCTCATCTCTTCCACCATTATAAAGATTATAATTTAAGATTATTTTTGCATAAAATTTATCTTCATTATGCTCAAAATCTTCTTTATCCATTATTTTCTCAGCACCTGCTATAAAATCAATTTTTGGTCTAAAAGCAGATTTTAGTTTTTTAAGATTGTATTTATTACTTAACACTTGGTAGTCAAGTGCTTGCAACTCAGAGTTGTTTACTAAAGAGCTCTCAAGTAAACTGTCAAAATCTTTAAGTTCAACTTTTGTTATTTTTTCGTGCGGATATGCATCATGAAATACTTCACCAACTATAAACTCAAAGTACTCAAGAGAGTTTATATACTTTGAGTTCGTTCTTGAGTATTGGGATTTTGCATTTGAGATGCTCGCTTCAATATTGCTAAGTTCTCCTACTGAAAGGGCTCCAGCATCGTATTTTGTTTTTACTATATCAAAAATTTTCTCAAGCTCTTTGATGTTTTTATCGCTCACTTCAAGAGACTCTTTTGAAAACAAAACATCAACATAAGAAGTAACTGCTTTTTGAACCTCTGTCTCTAATAGTTTTTTAAACTCCACTTTAGATAGCTGATAAAGAGATTTAAGTCTTTGTATATCATTTTGTGTCTCTCCACCTGCATAGATGTTTTGAGATAGTTTTAGAGCTAAAACTTCATCGCCATAGTATTTAGAATCACTTAGGGTTTTATCTGGCTTTTTATCGCCTGGCTTGAGCTGAGTTTTTGTTAAAGAGTAGGAAGCATCCACAGATGGATAGTAGTTCGCATAAGCTATATCTACATCTTCTTTAGCCTGTATCATTTTTTCTCTTGTAGATTTTACTTTATGGCTCGCTAAGAGCGTTTGCAGCACTACATCAATGAGATCAACTTTTTGTAACTCTACAGAGCTAGGTTGAAGTGCAGATGAGTCTTTGAAGTCTTCATCACTTTCTATTTTGATATTTTTATAGCTTTGTGTAATGTCTTCTTTTTCAACTACAATTTCATTTGCATAAGAGCTTAAAGAAAATATGAAAAATATTAAAACTACTATTTTTTGCACTTTAAATTATCCTTTTATAAACTCTTCTATTTTTTTCTATTTATGAGTATGACTGCGTAACCAGACTCGTGTTCAACAAGATTGTTTTGTGGAATTGTATCTTTTAGTCTAACTACTACATCATCGTTTTTATAATCTAGTTTGCGAATCAAATTTCTTATATTTATAATCCTAGATAGTGCTAACTGCTTTGCTACAGATGCACTCACTTGGTTTTGTGGCTCTTTTATATAGATAGATACAAAGTGCCCAAAAAACTTCTCTTTAGCACTAAGTAAAAATTCCTCGATCTCTTTTATAGAGTTTGGGTCTAAAATAACTTCGCTATTTAGATATTTTATTACCATCCAATCTTCATAGATAAGGTTGTCTTGTCTTGTGTTGTTATTTTCTGCATTGCTATAATCCAAGCCAGCACTTTTGACTTGCTTTTTTTTCTCTTTTTCTTTTTTAAACTCAACTTCTGATATAGCTGTTTTTATAGTATCTTCGCTCTTAACATTTGTTTCTCCCTTGATGGGAACTGTTCCTGTATAAGATACTTTATACTTAAACTGAGAGTAGTAGGTTATGTTTACTAGAAGAACTAGCATAAACATCAAAATAACCATAATAACCGATGCAAAAAGATCCACAAATCCAGGCCATGGGTTAAATGCTTCTACTCTTTTTTTTGCCATTAACTAAGCCTTGCCATCTAGCTTGCTAAGGAGTTCTTTTAACATTTCATTGTTTTTCTCTTGAAGTTCTAACATCGCTTTTATACTTCTTCCAGAGTTTACTGTAGCAGCTGAGAGGTCCTCTATAGAACTAACCAAAGACGATGAACTTTGATAACTGCTGATATTTAAATCTTTTATGCCAGAAGAAATATTTTCAAGTGCTAGCATCTCATTTTTGGCGGCTTGTGACTCTCCATCTATACTTTGAGATAAGATTTTTAAGATATTTTCATTTGCTTTGTTTGACTCTTGCATACTGCTTGTAAAGATACTTATCTTATCTGTAAAAATTTCCATAATTTGAGACATAGAGGAGCTACCACTACTTACAACGCTACCGCCAGATGAACCGCTAGTCGGTGATTCTATAATTAAAGAGCTTATCCAATCTTGTATATCTTCTATAAAGATAGCTTGGTTTTTTTCTAATATATAACCCTTAACACTAAGTATAATGGCAGAAGCAACTCCAAATAAAGAAGATCCAAAACCTACAGACATACCGCTAATAGGACCATTTAATCTCTTCATAACTTCGCCGAGATTAACATCACCTTGAAGCGAGAGGACTATCGTTCCCATCTCATTTAGTGATATAAGCAGTCCAGAGAATGTCCCAAGAAGTCCTATCATCAAGCTCATACTAACAAAAAAAGATATGAAGCTTTTTTGATTTATAAACTTCTCTTCAAGCCAGTCTACTACATCAGTTGCTTCTGTATGTGTGAAATATATATTTTGATGAGATGCTCTTTGTGCAAACATCTTAGCAACATTTTCAGGAAATATTTTATCTATACCATTTAGATAAAACTCTAAAGTACCACCTTTTTTATAGCGGACAACGGCAAATGTTCCTGTTAGCATCACTAGTTCCATTGTGGCTTTTAAAATAACTACAATTCCAATAGAGAGAGTTGTAAGAACTGCTATGTTAAATGTTAAAGTAGTGAGGAAAAATTCATAGATAGTTGAGAGGTTTGAATATACTATAAAAAATATAAATAGCCACAAAATTCCATAAACTTTAAGTATCCGTAATCTACGCATCAGTTAGCATCTCCTTAAAGTAAAAATAGTAATAGTGAGACAATAAGTCCAAGGGTTATCATAACTACTTGATTTGCCATCTTCTCAACCATGTTGATAAAGCCACTCTCTTGGCTAATACTCTCACCTAAAACTATAAGCCCAATATCTACACCATTTACATCTCTAATAATTGTTGAATTTAAAAAATACTCTTTATCAGATATGTAATTTTCTCTAGCTAGATCCTCTATAAACTTACCATCGAGATTAGCTATATATGAAACTATTTTGTTATTGTGTATTTTTATATTTACTAAGTGATTTTTACCGATATCACTATAGATGCCATCTCTATTCTTAAGCGATAAAAATGGCAGCATCTTCTTATCTAGTAAAAATGTAAACTCCTTAGACCTTCTATCAAAACTATCTTTTATGGAGTAGATGCTATCTTTTGCTTCAACAACACCTACAACAACATTATCTTTTATAATAGGTAGTAGATAGACATAAAAAACACCATCGAAGAGAACCTCTATACCAAAGATACTGTTTTTAGTTTGCAAGGCAGATACTACAGAGCTACGAAGCTTTTCTGTGTTGTTTTGTGTAGAATAAAATGCAACGCTTAGAGTATTTATATTTTTTTGATTTAGTTTTGCATTGATATTATTTTCTATTTTTTTGATACTCTCTAAATTATTATTTCCTAAGGCTTGAATAATGGCTTCATCGTAAGAAGCAAGTAAAGAGACATCGTGAAGTTTTATCTCTTGTAATTTCACTAAGTCTTTGTATGTCTCAACAAAATTCTTAGTTTGACTAACATATACCTCTTTAGAGATGCTATCTGTTATACTTATTAACATAAGTAGAGCCAAGCTTATACCAGCACAAGCTACTACAAAAATAGATGTAAACCACAATCTTTTGTTTTGCTTCAATTTAGTCATTAAATTGTTAAGCATCTTTATAAAACCAAACACTACTTTAATCCTTTGCCGAAGTTGCTAATTTTACACTCTTCATATAGTTTCCTTGGAGTCGATTCATTTTGTTTTAAAAAAATATCATATATTTATTTTTAATAAATATTATAAAATAGTCGGTATTGTACCCAGAAAGCACTTGCTAATAAATAAAAAAATTCAAAAAATGTTCTAATGTTCAGTTAAAGCTCTATATTTTATATCTTTCATAGGTTTTAAGAGGTAGTGAAGTATAGTTCTTTTTCCTGTGAGAATATTAACATTTGCTGTCATACCGATTAGTATTGGAGAGTTATCATCGAACTTATAGTTATTTGCTCTTACCTTTATAGTGTAGTAATTACCACCCTTATCATCAGTTGAACTATCAGGTGAGATGCCGATTAGCTTTCCTTTAACTAGTCCGTATTTAGAAGATTCATACGCTGTTATCTCTATAGAGACATCTTGCCCTGGATGAATATATGCTCTATCTGCCGTGTTTATCTTAGCCTCTATCATTAACTCT
>JAQUFE010000021.1:32379-34442 GCA_028684815.1 Sulfurimonas sp. | reverse complement strand
CTTTTCTTTCTTGACGGTTTTTAGACCAAAGTGTCCGAATCATTTCCGTCATCACTGTCCGAATGATACCGTCATGGGTGTCCGAACTGAAGTGTCATAGGTGTCCGATTTGCTCCGTTTTTTGCACTCTTACATGTTCTAAGACTATAAAATCACTTTATATCTCATATTTTTCTGAGCTGGTATGTATATAAAAGTGAAGATTCATACGAGGAATGTTATTTGTATGACTACCAAGATTTTAATATTCTCTTTGTCTAAAAACTGTTAAGATATGAACTTTATTTTCAATGATTTTAAATACGGTAGTATATTTTTTATAGATTAAGTCATGAGTGTTTTCATTGTCGGTGTAATAACTCTTTCTACATCTTTGAGGCATTTCGTTTAATGTTTTCATGTGTGCTTTTAGTTCAGATACAAATATATTAGCTTTATTTATAGTGTCTTCTTCACTAATGTATCTTTTGATATTTAGTAAATCTTCAATGGCTTCGGGTTCTACTATTATTTGATAAATCATTTAAGAATTTAGAACCTTCTCAAATGCTTTATTAAACTCTAACCCTTCATTATTGGAAATATTATTAATGGCATTTTGAACTTTAATTTGTGCTTCTTCAAACGATATTGAGTTGTCATTTCTTTCTTCAGATATAGATATTTTTTCTTTTGGTAAAATATCTAATAATCCCATGAATTTTTCAAAAATAGAATCATCAATGTTTAATTTCAATGTACGCATTTTTTAATCCTTTGTTCTTGATTCATGTATTATATCTAATGTTTAGCTACTTGAGCCACTTGCAGATTAACAAAAATAATTTCTCATCGTAATCTTGTTGGCTTAGTAAGCTCCATTTATATTTGTAGACGCAAACGCATATTATAAAAGTGGAGATTCACTCTCAGGGGTGTTTTTGTTCACTTTTTATATCCTCAAATTTAGCGTTAGTCAGTGTTTTTAAATCATCGGCTCTTAGCTCGACTTCTAATCCTCTTTTACCCGCACTGACAAAGACACTCAAGTAGTCGCGAGCAGTTGAGTCTATGACTGTTTTTAACCTTTTTTTTTGCCCTATCGGACTGACTCCTCCCAATACATAGCCTGTCGTCTTTTGTACGTCATGCGTATCTGCCATAGAGGCTTTTTTTGCACCAAATAATTTTGCGATAGCTTTCATGCTTAGTTTTGAAGAGACGGGAATTACGGCAACGACCAACTCTTTTGTATCTGTAGCTACAACCAAAGTCTTAAAGACTCTTTGAGTTGAAATGCCAAGTTTCTCAGCCGCTTCATCGCCGTAAGAGTCGTAAGAGCTGTCATGCGCGTAATTATGTACTTTATACTCTATTTTACTTTTTTTAAGAAGGTCTATACACGGTGTCATGTTATTTTATATCTTTTTGCTAATTTTACATCAAATTAGTAACCGCTTATCTTTTAAATACTCCAAAGCTATTTTTTTGCTTCTGCTCCGTTTGCACCATCACCTTTTATGTGATGAAAAAAAGTGGAAAAAAAGTGTCAGACACCGTTTTGAAAAGAGTAAGAGCACTTTTAATTATTTATTGTAGAGGTATTCCAAAAGGGCAGTATCTTTAAAAAATTTGTACTTTTTGATCAAACCATTTTTTCTCGTTCCAAAACTCTAGCTTTGGAATGCATATTCAACTTTTGCATCTTGCTTAGGTTTGTATGCATCCCCAATGAAGACATTGGGAACGAGAGAAAAGTGGGCTCTTTTGATGGGGCATGAGGGTCTGGGAATATCAGAAGAAATCCTAAGTTTATGCGATGAGGTTCTAAGCATAGAGATGGCTGAGGGTGTAAAGAGTTTTAATGTAGGTGTCGCAGCATCTATCATGATGTATCAGCTAAAGCACGCTATGGAAACTTAGCACAATACTGCTATAATCACACACTTAAAAACTAAAGGTTCAGTTATGGATGGTACACAAAGAAAAGATATAAAACATGGTCAAAGTGTGGCTATTGTTCTAAAGCAAGACCAACAGAGTGGACTGCTAACTGATGGCATAGTCAGAGACATCCTTACAAA
>JAQUFE010000021.1:0-32279 GCA_028684815.1 Sulfurimonas sp. | reverse complement strand
TAAAAACCGCTTCAAAAGAAGTTGCAAATAGGATTCATGAGAGATTTTATGAAGCTGATAATAAGCTAGACGCCATCATCAAGATACTAAGTAATTTTGAATTAGACAATGCCATTATCTTTACAAACACAAAGATAGAAGCTGATGAGCTTGCTAAAAACCTACAAAAGGTAAAGATAGATGCGCTCGCAATCCACGGAGACTTAGAACAGTATGATAGAACTGATGTCTTAGTTCAGTTTGCAAACAAGAGTTGCCCTATTCTTATAGCTACTGATGTAGCGGCTCGCGGACTAGACATAAAAGAACTAAGCATGGTTATAAACTACGATTTACCGCATTCTCCTGAGATTTATACTCATCGTATCGGTAGAACAGGTCGTGCTGGATGTGATGGCTTGGCTTTTAGTCTCTATAGTGCTTATGAGAGCGATAAAGCGGATGAATATAGAGATGCCCAAAGAGAGTTTGCAGATATCAGTGAGCTAAGGGTTGTAAATGGATTTGAGATGAAACCTAAGTTTATCACGCTTGTTATTGAGGGTGGAAAAAAAGATAAATTAAGAGCCGGAGATATTTTAGGAGCTCTTACAAAAGATGCAAACATAAGTGGAAGTAGCATAGGAAAAATCGATATCTACGATAGACAGAGCTATGTGGCAATAGAGAGTTCTATGATTGATGCAGCGCATGAAAAACTCAAAAACTCAAAAATAAAAGCTAAAAAATTCTCTTTGTGGATTTTGTAAATAGAACGCTCTGATTAATCTATAAACTAGATTCCGTGTCAAGCACGGAATGACAGGACATGCGTCATCCTGAACACTCACTGAATTAGGCTTGATTGTTACATCTCGAATGACAGGACATGCGTCATCCTGAACTTGATTCAGGATCTAACTGAACAATTCTTCAGAGCATTAATTATCTATCATAAAATAAAAAAGTCTCAAATAGTATAATCTTGTGTTATAATTAATCTTATCGATTTTGCGATACTAACATACTACTAGGAGGTTACTGTGAATGATTTATCAAGAAGAGTGTTTTTAAGATATATGGCGGTCTTAGGACTTGTTGCTTTTAGTGCTTCGCCTTTGTTAGCTAAAGGAAGTAAGGCTCAGTATAAGTATCAAGATACCCCAAAAGATGGGCTAGTCTGTGTTGACTGTATGCACTTTCTACCAGAGACAAATGAGTGTAGAATGGTAGAGGGATCAATCGATCCACAAGGTTGGTGTGCAGCTTATTATGCAATCCCCAAAAAGAAATAAAAGACTAGTTGGATGAGTTTTAAAAACAGATAGACTCATCCGACTAAGTTCTTTATGTGTATAATATACTCACTTATATCTAAATATTGGAAAAACAGTGAATATATTATCAAAAGATGCCCCGTTAGAAGTCTCAATCAAAAAGATGAAAAAAATCTTAGAAGATATTGGATGCGAAACTAATATCTCAGATGGGCAACACCCTTTGCAAAATTGCTACTCGTTAAATCTTAGCTCCCGTGAAGCACCAAATCACATCTACTCAAATGGAAAAGGCACACTTAAAGAGTCGGCATTGGCTAGTGCTTATGGAGAGTATATTGAGAGGCTTCAGACAAATCTCTTCTTTAATGATTTTTATATTCCTAACCAAAAACACTACCCTGATGAGGTGGCATTTGAGCTTGATGGAGATTTTTTAAGTAGAGAGTTACTTGATATTTATGATGCAAATGGTGAACTTACAGAAGAGGACTTTGTTGACTTTAACTCTGAGTATGAAGATAGAGTTATCTCGATTCCTTTTCTAAAACTCTCTTCAAAAGAGAAAATCTATTTTCCTATAAATCTTTTGCACAATCTCTATGTAAGCAATGGCTTAGCTGCTGGAAACACAAAAAATGAGGCTCAAGTTCAAGCTCTGAGTGAGATTTATGAGAGATATGCTAAGTTTGAGATTATCAAAAATGGCTACGCTCTGCCAAAATTTCCACAAAGTGTTATAGAACCATTTACAAAGCTAAATGAGGATATCTCAGCTCTTCGCGCACTTGGATATATAGTAGAAGTTTTAGATGCATCTCTTGGTGGCGTTTTTCCTGTGACTGCCATCTCTCTTATAAATCCAAAAAACTCAACTCTCTTTGTCTCTTTTGGTGCGCATCCTATCCTTGAGGTAAGTCTTGAGCGAACAATGACAGAGCTTATGCAAGGTCGCTCACTTGAGAGGCTTGATGATTTTGAGACACCTAGTTTTGATATGAACATAGTTCGTGATAGTTTTAACTTAGAGTCTCACTTTGTAGATTCAAACGCTAAGCATGCCTTTGGGTTTTTAAGTTCAAAAAAGAGTTTTGAATTCTCACCTTGGAAGTATGAGGCAGAGATGGATGAGTTTATATTTTTAAGGAGTATTGCTAAAGAGATGGGTAAGGAGATCTATCTACGAGAGTATGACTATCTTGGATTTTACTCATGTCAGATGCTCATCCCTAGCATCTCAGAAGTCTATCCTATGGAAGATTTAGTCTATAACAATAAAAATAGTGCAAAAGCTATCCGAGATATGGTTTTATACTCTAGCGACTATGACGCTGAAGATATTTTAGATGCAGTTATCTCGCTAGATGACTCTCTAAATATGGATAAATATATAGGCGTTATATTTAAAAACAACTTCACAATGGCGGAGTTTAAGGCGCATATTTATCTTCTCCTAGACGAGAGAGATGCAGCATTAGATTTTTTGCAATTTAGCGCAAAAAAAGATGCAAAAGTAATCTCAGAGCTTATCTATATGGAAGAAGAGGGACTCGATTACGAGGAGTATAAAGAGGCTCTTTTTAATGTTTTTTCAAAGAAAAGTGTAGAAAAAGCGCAGAGAGTTCTTAATAAAGAAGAGAGCTTTATAGACCTAATTCTTCATGATGATTATCACAATATCTTAGAGATGTATGAGAAGCTAGAGAAGAAAAAAATTCAAGGCATTAAGATATAAAGATGAACTCTAGTACAAAGAAAAAAACTCTTTTTATCGGTGGCATCAAGAGTGGAAAATCACTAAATGCACAAAACTATATAGTGAAAAACTCTACACAAAAGCCTATCTATCTGGCAACTACTGAGTTTATAGACAAAGAGATGCAAGAGAGAATAGATGCTCATAAACTTAGTAGAAGTGATAGTTTTGAGACTATTGAGGAGCCTTTGCATCTATATGAGGCAGTAGCAAAGAGTGAAAAGGCTGTACTCGTAGAGTGTGTGAGTATGTGGATAAACAATATGCTATATCATGGCTTTGGTCTTTTAGAGATAGAGAGTGAGATGCAAATGGTTTTAGAGCTCGATAGAGAGATAGTTTTTGTTTTAAATGATGTTGGAAGTGGCGTGATTTCTCAAAACAGACTCGCTCGTGAGTTTGTAGATATAAGCGGCAGGTTATCTCAACTTA
The DNA here is from genome assembly GCA_028684815.1 of Sulfurimonas sp. Classification (GTDB taxonomy): domain Bacteria; phylum Campylobacterota; class Campylobacteria; order Campylobacterales; family Sulfurimonadaceae; genus Sulfurimonas. The sequence goes on along the minus strand of JAQUFE010000021.1, from coordinate 28,835 downwards.
TAGCTTCAAAGTGTGATGAGGTTTATCACACTATCGCTGGCATCTCTGTGAGGATAAAATGAGAGATATCTTTAAAGGTTTCGCTCTTGCGGTCTCAATGCTTACAGCTCTTCCTTTTTTCAGAGTTCACGATTTTTTCAAAGGCATAAACGGATATGCAGTGATGTTTTATCCGCTTGTTGGGTTTTTTCTCGGCGCTATTCTTTGGGGAGTTTATACTCTTTTAACTCCTTTTATCGCTTCTTTTCATCTTGGTATCATCATCTTTGTTTTATGGGTTTTGCTAACTGGTGCTTTGCATCTTGATGGATTAAGTGACACTATTGATGGGCTTTATGTCTCAAAAGAGAGAGCGCTAGAAGTTATGAAAGACTCAAATGTAGGTGGGATGGGGATGATAATGAGCGCTACTTTTTTAATAGCAAAAGCCTCATCTCTAGCACATTTTGAAGCTCTCTATCTGCTTCCCATCATCCTTATGTTATCTCGTTTAAATACTACTTTAGCAATCTACTTCTACCCTTACATAAGTCAAAACGGAATGGGTACTTTAGCAAAAGCAGAATTTACAAAGCCCCAGATGCTTATCGCACTTTTTTACTCTCTTATCTTGGTCGCCTTTTTTAACGCTTGGCTAGCCCTACTATGTGCTTTGCTGGTTCTGTTTTTAATAAAGAGTTTTTTCATAAAAAGATATGGTGGTTTTAGTGGCGATATATATGGCTTTAGCATTGAAGCAACTGAGCTTATCTTACTAAATCTACTTCTTTTTACCTTATGAGACTAACACTTGTTCGCCACTGCGAAGTGGATGAGAAATATAAGAATTGCTATAACGGACATAATGATATAGGACTCTCTAAAGGTGGAGAGAAGAGTGCAAAAGAGCTAGCAAAAAAACTAGATGCTTTAGAGTTTGATGCTGTTTTTTGCTCTGATTTGAGGCGTACAAAAGATAGCATAAAAGGGTCACTTCATACAAAAAATATCATTTACACAGAGATGCTAAGGGAGAAATTTTGGGGCGCTCATGAGGGTATGAATTATGAGCAAATAGTTGCTAAAGAGGGTGCTGAGTATAAAGACTTTTTACAATGGATAACTCTTTTAGATGGTGAAGCATACGAAGAGTTTATCGCAAGAGTAGAGAAGTTTTTTTTAGAGTTTTTACCATCACTGCAAAAAGAAAACATCTTGATTGTAACTCATGCTGGAGTTATTAGGACTCTCTTTTGCATCTTAGATGAGATAAGTCTAGAAGAGGCGTTTAGCATAAAAGTAGGGTATGGCTCAATCATCACAAAAAGGATAAAACATAAAAACATATAATATTTTCTCAAACAAGCAAGATTCACTCCCACAAGGAAAAGCAGACTTTCTACTAACAGCATCTGTTACTAAAACATGCGAGATAGAGGGCATAACACAAGCTGGAATCCCAGGTATGATCTCACTAACGCCTACTCTTGATGCGGAGTTTATAACAAATGCAAAGGTCTTCTCTTTAGGCGAAGTTCCAGAGACTCCATCAGGCGTGCCAACGCCTGCTATCATAACAAGAGCTGTTCATAACTTAACCCCATTTAGCTCTATCTTAACTTATGATTTAGGGCTTACAAAAGCTCCACAAAAGACAAGTTCGCAGAGCTTTGGCATAAAGGCGTCAGACTCCATTGCAACTGGTGCAAACATAGATGCAAAGAGTGTGTTTGAAAAAGGAATGAGAGCAGGAAGAGAGTATGAGTTAAAGGGAAATTATCTCATCTTAGCAGAGTGTGTGCCAAGTGGGACAACTACAGCTGCTGCTTCTGCTCTGTCTTTGGGATATGACTGCGCAAAAGACTTCTCATCTAGCTTTTTAAATGTGCCAAAAAGTATAAAAGATGAGACTATAAAGAGAGCCATATCTTTGATAGATGAAGATATGAATAGTTTTGAGAAACTCTCAATTGTGGGTGACAATATGCTTATATTTAATGCTGGATTTCTGCTTGAAGCATCTAGGAGATTTCATGTTGTCTTAGCAGGAGGAACTCAAATGGCAGCGGTTTTACTTATAGCTGACAAACTAAAAGAAGATGTGCTGATGCGCATAAAGAGTGACAATATAACTCTTGCAACTACAGCATGGGTAGTTGATGATAAAAATTCAGATATCGCCCATATACTCTCACTTCTTAGCTACAAACCACACGCAATCTATACAAGTTTTTCATTTAAAGATACGACTATAGAGTTTCTTAAAAAATATGATGATGGCGAAGCAAAAGAGGGCGCTGGAGCTGGTGCAGCACTTGGATATACATTGGCTAATGGAGTTGATAACAAAAGGCTTTTAGAAGAGATAGAGTATCTTTTGTATAGTATGTAGAGCAAAAACTTAGTGCTTAAACACTAAGTTTTCTAAGTGGCTCTGCACTTGGTCTTCCAAAGTAATAACCTTGTATAAGATCTACCCCGATACTCTCTATAGCTTCTAGTTCAAATGAACTCTCAACACCTTCTGCTAGGACTTTGATGCCGTTCTCTTTTGCTAAATTGTAGAGTGCTCTGTAGGTTGACTGTTTTAGCTCATCTTTATGGATATCTTGAATGATATTTCTATCTATTTTTATGATATTTGGTCTTAATTTTATAAGCATATTTAGACTAGAATATCCCTCTCCAACATCATCAAGTGCTATCTCAAACCCTTGTTTTTGGTAAAATTTTAAGATATTACTTAGATGCTCTTTATCTTTTACAGCCTCAGTTTCAACCACTTCAAAGATGATGTTTTTAGGATCAAACTCTAACTGCTTTGCCCATTTTACAGTTGAACTTAGGCAAAATTCAGGATCATAAATGGCAGTTGGGATAAAGTTTATAAAGACTTTTTGGGTGATTTGCTTGACTGCAGCTGTCTTTAGAGCCGACTCTCTGCAGAGCCTGTCGAGCTTAAAATTTAAGTCATTTCTAGTCGATTTGTCAAACAAAACATCAGGAAAAACTAAATCGCCATTTGCTTTTACTCCACGAATGAGCGCCTCATAGCCGTAGATGCTTCTGTCATCTGCTTTTATGATGGGCTGAAAGTATGAAGTGAGACTCTTGTTTTGCACAATGTCAAAAAAACTCTTTGTCTTCGATGAGATTTGTATATCTTTGGAGTGTTTTTGCCCCTAAGATAGATGCGAAGTTAAACTCCGTTTCTTTATTTTGAATGTGCAAACGGATGTCTTCGCTCTCAAGAGAGTTAAACGTGCTTAGTATAGCATCTATGTTTTCTTCAAAAAATAGTTTAGCATCTGGGAGTTCTATGTAGTGGATGCCACCATTTTCATAAACTTCAAAGCCTAACTTTTTTAAAAATATTTTACTTTTTTGAGTAAGTTCATCAACTTCACTCATCCAGTATAGTTTTGCAGCAGAACTCTCAAGACGAAACACTTCGTTACATTTATTACAAGACATGAAAACCCCTATTTTATTATTGAATGCTCTGAAGAACTATTGGGTTGGATCCTGAATCAAGTTCAGGATGACGGTTTGTTTATTTAGGATGACACGCGTCCCGCCATTTTCAGGATGACGGTTTGTTTATCCAGAATGGCACGTGCCCCGTCATTCCGTGCTTGACACGGAATCTAGTTTATAGATTAATCAGAGAGTTCTAATATTATAGATAAATCAGGAGTTTATTAGTACGCTTTTTTTGTTAGTTGATAATGTTATGCTGTTTTAAGAGATTTTGAGGGCTTACTTGTAAAGTTTACAAGTAAATAAACTTATCAAAGAGATATTTCATATCTTTCTCAGATATATCGTACTCAAAGATATCTCTTAAGATAGCACTAAATTGCTCTTGTGTCTTTATGATGACTTCTTCTGTTGTTCCCTTAAATATCTCATGATAGGAGTTGTTTTTTAGGGAATAGATTTTTGCATCTGTAATCTTTGAGAGGACGAGATTGTTCACAAAGGGTGCATCTTTATGCTTAGAAGAGTAAAAATGCCCCATCTCAAAATCTCTTTCGTTATGCTTAGTCAAATCAAAAGAGTAGAGAGTATAGAGTCCCTCTTTGCGCATTAGCGCTAACTCAAAGTTGTTTGCATCTAACTCTTTTACGATGTAGTCTCTCTCAAAGATAGTCTTTGTTGGAGTATCGCCAAACTTGATGGCAGAATTTGGTGACATAAATGAAAAGCCAGCATCTACAATATACCTCTCACCACCCAGTGTTAAAAGGGTAAATCGGTGCGTCTTTGGTACATCTATCTTCTGGTTGTTTAAAACTCTAGCAAAAGGAGCTTCAACTTCAAAACCAAAATACTTTAATGCTTCATAAAGAAGCTTGTTATGCTCAAAACAGTAGCCTCCTTTTTTTTGTTCTACCATTTTCTCAACTATCGCTTCTAGCTCTAAGGAGATATCTTCACCTAGTAAAACAGGAAAATTACAAAAGTGTAGCGATTGTAGGTGTTTTTTTATAAGAAAGTTTATATCAGTTATATTTTTTGGTTTATCTTTTACGTCTATGATTTTTAAATAACGCTCTATAGCTTGCATCTATGTCTCACTCTTTTTTTATATATAGACATTATATATAAAAAAAGATAATCTACTATTTAACAGAAATGGGTATAATTAAAGCGAATTTGATTCAAAACAAGCAAAAGAGCTAAACATGACAAAGCCTATAGACATCACCACACAAAATGTTTACAAGGAACTCCTACGCATTGCTGCACAAAATTCTATACCCATCTCAAGACTCTACATACGAATCAATGCTATACAAACTTTTATCAAGGGCAAAGAGGCAGAGCTTACAAGTATATCTGATGCAGAACTTAGTAAATATGCTAGCGAAGAGTACTTAAGAGATGAAACTATTGAGTTTGAACAACATTATGACATCACAGTCAGCCCCTACTACAAAGGGTATCCTTTTTTAAGAATGATAAGTGAGATAGAGTTTAATGAAGATGAAACAGTTGCTTATTTTGTAATAAAAAGAGGTTCTCAGATAGAGTATTATGATAATATTTATGATGATTTCTTAGACTATATAGATGAGAGAAAATTAAGAGCTGGCATCTTGTTTTATCTTTTTGATGTTGAGTTTGAGACAACTATAGAAGAGTTTGTAAAAGCTATAAAGAGAGTAAAAAAAGTTACTTTTAAAGAGGATAAAAAAATCATTGTAGCAAAGGGATTAGAGGCGCAGGAGTCTGTAGAACCTAAGTTACATATGAGTATAGAAGAGAATAATAATATAGGAGCTGAAGATAGCTCTGGCAGGGTTGATTATTCAAACAGAGGTTTTATGCTTAGTTGTTCTGAGGGTGAAGAGCTTTTTGAGTTTATTAAGCCTCAACAAGGCAAACATGGTAGAACCTGCAAGGGTAAAATCATTGAGGTAAAAAGCGTAAATCTAGATGTATCTCCTACGTTTACAGTTGAAGATGGCATAGAGGTTCAAGATAGTTTTGAGAATATAAAATATCTCTCAAGAAAGAGTGGTTATCTTGTAAAGAGTGGCAATCAGTATGACGTGGCAAACAGTATAGATGTTGATGAGATATCTTTTAAAACCACAGGAACGATCAACTCTAACTTAGATTCAGAGATAACTATAAATGTTATAAAAAATAACCCTCTCGAAGATGCCATAGAAGAGGGAATGCGTGTAAAAGTTCAAAATATTTTTATAAAGGGAAGTGTTGGACCAAATACTCAGATAGAAGCTAGAGAAGTAAAAGTTGAGGGGCAAACACATGGGGACTCTTCAATAAAGTGTATAAACGCTTCCATTAGTCTTCACAAGGGAAAAGTTACAGCCCGTAAAGTTGAAGTTAAAAATCTTGAGGGCGGAGAGATTATAGCCGATGAGGCTATAGTAAAAAATGCTACAAGAGGAAAGATTAGAGCTAAAAAAATAACAATAGAGAGCTTAGGATCACACGTAACTATGGAAGCTTCCCAACACATAGGGATAGAAAAAGTAAAAGGCGAAGAGAATATATTTATCTTAGATGCTTTAGTAAATAGTGGTTTTGATGAGACTAAATCAGATGATAGCGCCTATTTTAAAAAGGTAAAAGATGAGTTTGATGAACTTCAGCGTGAGTTTAAAGATAGTGCGAGAAAGGTCAAAGAGAGTTTAAAATCATGCCAGAAAATAAAAGAGCTTATCATCAAAAATCAAAGTGAGAAGCAAGAGATACCACTAACTCTTATAAAAAACTTTAAAATTTGTAAGGTAATCAGGGTTCGCTATAAAAAACTAAAAGAAAAACTTGATTATAAGCAGATTCAGTATGATAAATTAAGAGCAAAAATAGAGCAAGCATATCCAGATATTTTTGAAGCGAAGATAGTGCTAAGTGAGTCTTTAAAAGGCTTTAATCATATCACATATAGACTTCACAATCCAGATAGAGAGATAGAACTTAGAACCAATGAGAGAATGACTAAAAAAACTTTTGAACTCTATGAAGATGATGATGGAGTTCTCAAAATTATCAACTCAAAATAAAGGAATTAAGAAGATGGGATGGACTTGTCAACACGATTATCAAGGACAATGTAAGCTTGTTAAAAAGCCTTGTGTACCTGGAATGAAAGGCTGTACCTTAAAGAGTAGTGAGTATGTCTTTACTACAGGGAACTATGAAGAAGATAAAAAAGCAAAAGATGAAAATAAGCCGCAAGAGATTGATTTTGCAGCACTAGCGAAGAGTAACTAATTTCAAAAAATTGTTCGAGGTAAACAACTTTTAACTACACAAATTACAAATTTATTTGGGGTTTCGTGGAGTTTAAAATCCTCAGTCCCAAAACTTTAGTGGGTCTGGATTTAAAAAAGTATAGTTTAGCTCATCTATAATCTTTTGTGAGTTTACCGTGCGATTACTTTTACCCTCAAATGTACCTAGCTCAAAACCAAAAACCTTAGAATTTTTCTTATGAACATCTGATCTTAGTGGATGCAGAGGCGCTACGAGATTGTAGATGCCACTAGAAATACCATGAACTATCAACTCTTTTGTGATAGCAATAACATCATCTCTATGTATGTAGTTGACAAAGGAGTCAGAAAATGAAGATGCACTCTTCCATCTGCCTGAAATCCTATCTTCACCCATCAAGCCACCAAGACGCAAGATTATAAGATTTTTGTTTAAATCTTCCATCAGCATCTCAGCTTCTCTTTGAAGAGTTATCTTAGTTATGATGGAATTCTCATCAATCTCTTTGTCAAACTCTCTATAAACAGAGGTAGAACTCATAAGGATAATGCTAGCTTTATCTGATATAAGTTTAGAGAATTTTTTCAGAGATTGTAGGTAGTTATCTTTTGTATTTATAGCGATAATAATGATATCTCTTTGCCAAAATGAAGGCTTTGCATCTGTAGTGGCTCTCTTATAGCACTCAACATCAAAAGAGTCACTTAGCTGTTGGCTGAGGTTTTTCCCAAGCCATCCACAGCCAACAATGCCTATGGTTTTTCTCATCTCTTAGGATGGTTTATAGCGTAGCTATTTTTGATAAGGACAAGTTCATAAACCGAGATTTTCTCTCCTGCTTCTTTTATAAGGGCATCTGTGTCGCTATATTGACCTTTCATCTTCTCTATCGCTTTGTAGCCAGATGGTTTAATCTCACTCATAGCTATGTTTATAGCTGCTCCCCAGATAAGAACTATAGCTAACCAAACAATCTTTTTTGCACCAGCATAAACACCTATGAAATGAAAGATTATGCTTAAAACTACTCCAACAGTTAAAATAATACTTAAACTCATCTGTTTAAACTCTCTCCTCGTGGTTTCATCTCAAGACCTGTGTCTCTTATCATTTTATCGCCAAACTTCATAACACCCATAGTCCCTGCTATCATTAAGACAATAACTAAGAAGAGAAACATAAGTGCCATAGAGTAGCGTTTTAGTATCTCTCTCATTGTACTTCTGGTTCTATGCCATCAAATTCTATGCATCTTGAGCTATGAAAGTCTCTCTCATAGTCATCGTTTTTGAATTTATTATCTTCTAATCTCCATCCCAGCTCTTTTGAGATTAAAACTGATCTTGATATGCTTCTTTGCATCTTGTTTTCACAAATAATAGTTTCTCCATCATTAAAGATAGCTTGAACACCATCCATACGAGAAGTAGTCATAAAATAGTGTGCTAATATCATGATAATTAAGATTGAGCCAACGCTTAACATTCCTCGCATAAATGCAACTTTTGGCATAAACTCTCTTGTTGTGACAACTGCTGTTACACTAAGAATAAAGATACCAATGACAATATAAACAACTTCTAGTTCAAAAAATAATTCCATTATGCTTTTTCCTCTTGATATTTTTCTTCCCACTCGTCCATATCTTTAGTAAAGTATTCGATACGAACTTTTTTAAACTCTCTTGAGCTATAGAGTGGCATGTGTGATTTTGACTCTATCTCTTTTGCCATCTCAGCGATGATAGAGTCTGTTTCTTCTTTTGTCTTTCCATGAACCATAGTAAATAAGTTATATGGCCAGTTTGGATATTTTGGACGAAGATAGCAGTGGCTAACTGCACTAAACGCGGCCGCTGCTGCACCAATGGCTTCGCCATTGTCTTCATCAACATCCCAAACAACCATGGCATTAGCATTGAAGCCAGCTTTTCTATGGTTTAAGATAGAAGCAAATCTTCTCATAATTCCAGCTTCTTGAAGTTCTTTTAGGATTGAGAAAAACTTATCATAATCGATGCCAAGCTCGTCTATCATCTTCTTGAATGGTTCGCTTACCATCTCTATGTCATACTGTGCGGCTCTTACTATTGCGTGATGTAGTGGAGTCATCTCTATCTCAGTATGAACAACTTTTTTTACCTCTTCTTTCTTCTCATCTTTGCCAGTTGTGTCTAGTTTGACATTGATTTTAAAGAGTTTTAGAGTTGGTAACATTATAAATTCATCAGCATCTGTAAGTTTTGCTAAAAGTGAAACTGTACCATCAAGACCAAGCTTAGAGTGTGGTGGAACGGCTAGTGTAAACCAGATGTTAAAATCATGATTTCTCTCATAGTTGTGAGAGATGCCAGGATGTGAGTTTATAATCTTTACAGCAGCGCTAATCTTCTCTTTTGGAATTTTAAAAGCCACTAAAGATGACTTGTATCCGAGTCTTTTAGTGTCAAATATAGCCGAAGTTTGGCGGATAATATTTTTCTTTTTTTGCTCTTGTAATATTGTGAGGACTTCATCTTCACTTATACCTAATTCATCAGCTATAACCTCAAAAGGTTTAGCAACAAGTGGAAACTTTTTTTGTATTCTAGAGAGGATTTCATCTGTCATTTTTATGTTCTTTGTTATTATTTTATCTGAAGATTGTAAGATAATCTATATTAATAATGGTTGATGTACATCAAGTTTGTCATTTTGCCTATTATGCTATGATGTTGCAAACATTATAAAAGAGATATATGTCTTACTTTCCAGCCTTTTTAAATCTAAATACAAAACAAATACTTATAATAGGTGGCGGAGCCATTGCCTATAGTAAGCTTGTGCATCTCTTGGATTTTACAAAAAATATCCACATTATAGCCCAAGGGTTTTGTGATGAAATGCTTGGACTTATAGAGGAAAAATCTATCTCATATCAGCAAAAAACATACAATCTAGGCGATATAAAAGAGTATGATATTGTCATTATTGCTATAGATGATATTGTTCTTGCAAAAGAGATATATGAAGAGTCAAAAGGTTACAAATGTCTTTGTAATAGCGTTGATAGTTTAGAGCATTGTGACTTCACTTTTGCCTCTTATATAAAGCAGGGTGACTTAACTCTAGCTATCTCTACAAATGGCTCTTCACCAGCATTTACAAAGCAGCTGAAAATCTATTTGGAGAGTATCCTTCCAAAAGATATGGGTGAGTTTTTACAAGAGATGAAAGAACTCCGTGCTACACTTCCAAAAGGAAAAGAGAGAATGAACATGCTTAAAGATAGAGCAAAAAATTATATTAAATCATGGAGAAGAATATGAGCATAAAAAAAGGACTAATCTTTGGACTACTTTTTGGGTTTCTAGCCCTAGGATATATTGCTATGCAAAGGGCTACACCTGATTATAAAGAAGAGAGAATCTATAAAGCTATCAAGGTTTATAGTCCGTATCAGTTAGAAAAAAGAATAGGTGGACTAACCATCAACAACACTCAAACAGGTGAAAAAGAAAAACCAAGTGCAGCAGAAGTACTTCATCGCTTAGATGAACTTGATAAAACATGGGGTAAAACTCATCTAAGAGTAGAGGCAAATGAGCTTTTTATCTTAGGTGAAAATAACCAAACAATAGTAAAAATCTTTATTGAAAATGAGAGAGAAAGAGAGTTTCTAAGAAGCTTTTATGGCATCTAAGAAAAAGGTTTGCCAACTTTAAAACCACGCATCTCTTTTTAGAAGTGAGGTTTTTAGGAATGCTAACCCGTGGCATTCTCCACGATTAACCTTGCAGATGGCTTGTGAGTCGCTTAATGCTTCAAAGCCTTTCAAAATATAGCTAATCCTTTAGCTTAAAAGAGTAGTAGAGTGAGATAAAGAGCATAGCAGATGCTACGCTGTAGAGAACTGTGTAGCTAAAGAAGTGTAAAATCGCTCCTCCTAGTATGGAGAAAAAAAGTCCAAATGAGACAACATTTATCTGGATGGCTACATAGGTTGGTCGCTTTTGGGCTGGAGCTATGGAGAGTATTAGGTTCCCAGATGCTATTCGGTTTCCATCAAGTGCAGCACCTATGAGAAAAAATATAAAAGCGTATTCATAAATAGAAGATGCTACAAAAGCCATAAGAATGGCAATAATTTGCATCACAATAGAGATATTTGCAGTCAGTTTGTTTTTACCCTTGCCGCTAAGTTTTCCCCACAAAAAATTACTAAGCATAGCGCCTATCATCTGAGTCGTTATCAAACTACCAATAGCCACGCCATCAAGCTCTATTTTTGTTTGGGCATCTAGGATAATAAAAGGAAGTGCTATAAGATAGGCATAGGCTAAGAGAAAGGTTTTTAGTTGGATTTGTAAATCTTTATCTTCTTTTAGAGTAAGCCATGAGTTGTGTAAAAATTTCTTAAATGAGTTCTCTCTTTTTGTCACTTCTTCTTTTATCGGCTCATCAATAGTCCCAAATGAGATATAGCCAAGCCCCATAATAAAAGAGCTAATGATAAAGAGATAACCATAGCTATATGGTGCTTCAAAAGCGTGAATAATCCAACCAGCTAAAGCGCCGCTAAGAAGTCCGCCAGCTCCACTAAAAAACTGTCTATAAGCCATGGTCTTTCCACGAAACTTATGAGAGAATATCTTTGCGATGATATCTTTAAAATAAATAGCTCCAAAGCCAGCACTAAAAGAGAATAAAAATAAACCTAAACCTATACAAAAAAGAGTAAGGTTTGGACTATCTTCGCCAAAGACCACAATAGCCACACCAATAAAAAACCATGCTAAAAATCGGATAAAAAAGACTCGCCTCATGTATGGCAACATAAGCTTGTAGCTTTGAGCTTGAAATGCAGCAAAGAGTTGAACAACAACTGCTCCACCACGCAAGAGAGCTGCAAAAAAACCAACAAGCATAGAACTTCCACCGAAGTGATTTACGATGAGTGGCAAGATTGTCGAAGGCTCAGCGATAGTAGTCCCAATAGTTAGAAAAAAACCATGCAAGATATTTCTTATATGGTTTGAGAATTTATCCATACTACTTTAACATCTCCCAGCCCTCATCGATGCTTGAGGCTTTTTGTGTAACAAAAAGATAGAGAGCTGCATTTAGTTTTGCGAGCTTCATAAACTCATCTGATGGGTTTTCTACTTGTTGCAAGGACTCTTCTAATGTTATGGCATCCCATGATTTTGTGTAGTTGATGCCGTAATATTCTGGATCTACGATAATCTCCTCAATATCTCCTTTGTTGCAAATCCAAAGTCTCCCTTTGCTAAAGAGTTCAGGAGTTCCCTCATTTCCTTGAATAAGTGCAAATCTTTTGTACTTATCTGAGTAGACTTCTACATACTTTTGAACAAAAGGTTTATGAAAGACACCAGTTATTGCGTACTCACTATTTGCCACATTTGGAAGTTTTTCTATAGTGTTTAATCCTGTACGAAGCCCTAAATTCATACGAATATCAGTTAAGTTACTCATCTCTTTAAAAAACTTAGCTCTATCAAAGTAGTGAGCATTTTTATTAAGAGATATATTTGTACAGATATTTTTTAGCGTGATTCCACCTTTTGCTGGAGTTAGCTTGTCTCCTATAAGTATGAGGTTTAGATTTGAGTCTTCTAAAACCTTTGCAACAAGCGGAAAGATATAAGGATTGTTCACCTTTCCGTCAAAGGGATAACCTAGTTCTAAAGAGTTTTCAACTGTGCTTTTTTTAATATAAGCATCACAAGCCTCAACCACGCCTCTAAACTCTGTAGTTGTTTCAGGTTTGAGCCTCCATCCCAAAAGAAAAGCAGCTATCTGCTCATTTGGAACACTACGCTCTAGCATCTTCTTCATCATATCTTTTGACTCATCAAAACTGAGGTCTCTGTTACCTTTAACTCCCGTCCCAACCGCATGTATGTATTTAAAAAAATCCATTTCTCTTCCTATTATTAAAACTTTTTTTGCCGAACTTACGAACTTAATTTTAAGCAATGCCCATCTAGAGTGCTTCGTAGTATAGCAATTATATGTGTAAAATCTTTATATTTCATTATGACGATATCAGTTTTCGTTATTTTTACCTATAATTTATCTTTTGTATAAAATAAGTACTCTCTTATCAACTATTTTTACTCTTTGTTTAGAGTAGTCTTAGTTAGCAAACAAATTTCTTGTGTTGATGAGAAACAATAATATCTTTTTCCATTTATCGTATACTATAAGTAAAAAAAATAAGAGGAGATGCAAAATGAGATTTTTTATAGGTGCTTTTGTTTTTATAGTACTTCTACTTTTTAGCGTTTCTCTACTTCTGCCTACAAAAGAAAAACGAATATTTAGCGATGATGCACTTAGAGTTGCAGCACTCTCACGAGATATGTCAAGTACTCCAGAGACTTATGAAGGGCTTTTAAAACTTTTAAAAACAGATAAAGAAAATCTTTTTAGAGAAAAAGTTGAACTAGGGCGTGACTTGTACTTTGAAAAAAAACTCTCAAAGAACAGTGATATTAGTTGTGCATCTTGTCATGTAATAAGCAAAGATTTAAAAGATAAAAATATCTATCTAGATGCACTAACTTCTAAAGCTAATGACAAAACAGACTGCGTCGTTTGCCATCTATCAGATCAGAGTGCAACTGATAGGTTTGAGACATCCATAGGAGATGGAGGCAGAGAAAATCCCTTTCATCTAAATACTCTAACAACTCTAAATGCAGCTTTAGCGAAGTACCAAACATGGAGTGGAAATGTTAAGAGTGTTGAGGAACAAGTTGGACTCTCCATAAAAGATGCGTCGCAGATGAATTTATCAGCAGATGAAGCGGTGGAGAGATTGAGCCTAGATGCGAGCTATATGAAAAGGTTTGAAGATATTTATGGCGAAGTAAATTTTAAAAATATAGAAGATGCCATCGCAGCTTTTCTTAAAACTCTCATAACTAGAGGCGATTATGATAGATTTTTAGATGGCGATAATGATGCTATGAATAAAGAAGCAAAAAAAGGCTTAGCACACTTTTTAAACTTTGGATGCAAGGGCTGTCACACTGGTGTGAGCGTTGGTGGACAGAGTATTCAGAAGTTTCCACTAAGAGATTATAACTCAGTAGTAGATGTTACAAACTCATTTAACGAGTCCCAAAAAGGGCGAGAAGTAGCTACCTTTGACTTCAATGCTAAGATGTACCATCCTTTTCCTTTTGAAAACAGGGGTGGATTTATGGGAAAAGATGGGCAGAGACTTTTTCGTGTTCCAATGCTTAGAAATGTCACAAAAACCTCTCCTTACTTTCACAATGGTGGAGTTGCAAAACTAAGAGAGGCTGTGCATCTTATGGGTAAGCATCAACTTGGAATGAACTTAACAAATGCTCAGATAGATGAGATAGTAGAGTTTTTAAGAGCTTTAGAGGGCGATGTTGTAGAATTTAATATTCCATCAAAAAAGGGTGAATTATGAAAAGCTCATATATGAAAATATTTATTATCATAATGTTTTTAAGTGGGATTTTGCAATACAGCATCTTTGATCTTAGCTGGCAATATTTTAAAACGGCGCAAGCTACTCACATTATAGGCTCTCTTCTTATTGCCATTTTTCTGCTTATACCTTATGTAAATATGCACACTTATGAGTTTATGATAGTCAAAAAAGCAAAGAGTATGAGTGGAGTTTTACTTGGCATTACTCTCTTTTTTATCATACTAAGTGGCATCTATCTATTTTTAGTTGGAAACAGAGGTGGAGATATTTTGGGAACACTCTCTTTTTATATCCATCTCTATGGCTCTTTTGTACTTCTGTACTTTTTGTTCTCTCATGCAAGAAAAAAGTTTCACGCAAAACCTTTAGTGCTACTCTTTTTTGCTCTAAGTATGACATTTGTAGATAATACATACGCACAAGAGAAGCTAACAAATATCAAGATAGAAGAGGGCGTTAGTAGATATCACAACGAAGATTGGACATCATCTGCAAAGTGTAAGAGTTGTCATGAAGAGATATTTGACCAGTGGGCGGACTCAAACCATCATCACTTAGTGGGAACAAATCCTTACTATATGGTGATGGAAAACCTAGCTGGGGCAGATATGGGCGAAGAGTTTAGGCAGTGGTGCATGGGTTGCCACAATCCTAGTGCGGTTACAACCAATCAAAAAAGAACTACCCATGAGATGGATGGAAGCTTGATGCCAAATGTTTTGTTTGAGAGTGGCTCAAAGAGGCTTTTAGATGACTTTAAAGCTCATGGTAACTCAAGGTTAGAACAGGGCGTTTCTTGTGTGGCTTGTCATAGAATAACAGAGACTGACTCCAAAGGAAATAGTGCAT
This sequence comes from Sulfurimonas sp., assembly GCA_028684815.1. GTDB lineage: Bacteria > Campylobacterota > Campylobacteria > Campylobacterales > Sulfurimonadaceae > Sulfurimonas. Next base: position 13,775 of record JAQUFE010000021.1, on the reverse strand, counting down.
ATACTCTTAAAATCAGAGATAGAAAGAAGTACGCATTTGAAGATAGTACCTCTGAAATCGAGCAGTATTTAGGTGAGAAGTTTATAAACTCAAATCCACAAGTTCATAAAGATAGCTACTCAAATAAACTATATAAAAAGAGCTCTTATTGTGCATCTTGTCATGATGAATTTTTACCAGATGAGTCAAAAAGGGCAGTAGTTTCCACATTTAAAGAGTGGAGGGATTCTCCTTATAACAACCCCAAAGATGCTACTAAGCACAAAGATTGCATAGATTGTCATATGACTTACTTAAAAGATGGAGAGTTTGCACCGCTTAAAGGTCGCTCAACTGATGGCGGAGTTGTAAAAGATGATGTAAAAGTTCACTACTTCTCAGGTTCAAACCACTTTCTATCGGGACTAAAGAGTAAAGAACACGAAGACCAAACTTTACAACTTCTTCGCACCTCTGCCAAGATAGATGTTGATATAAAAGATGCAAATATCTCAGTTGGCGTTAAAAATGTAGGAGCTGGACATCACTTACCAACAGGAGTCTCTGACTTTAGAGAGCTTTGGCTTGATATTACCGTAAGAGATGCTAAAGGAGAGGTAGTCTTTAGTAGTGGAAAACTCCAAGAAGATGGAAACTTAGGGCTAGATGCAAGACCTTTTATGAAAGTCTTTGGAGATGAAGATTCAAAGCCTGTTGGACTTATGTTTTGGAGATATAAAAAGATGATAAGTGATACTAGAATCCCAGCTGGTGAGAGACGAGTAGAGTCTTACGAGATAGCTGAAGCAAAAACTTTGGAGTATCCGCTAAAAGCAGTAGTAAAGTTAAACTTTAGAATCTATCCACAATGGGTGACAGATGCAGTAAAAAGAGCCTATCCACAACTTCCAAATCCAGATGTGGTTGTGCTTGAAAAAATAGAGAAGAGTTTTGAGAAATAGTACAAAGATTCTAATTATGCTTTTGCTGCTTCTATCTAGCCTAGATGCTAGCCATGTCAGGTGGCTGAATGATTTTGATAAAGCTCATCAGCTAGCTTTAAAAGAGGGTAAAAATCTTATGGTTTTGCTAATAGAGACTAGTGAATCTCAAGAGATATTAAAATCAAGTTTTATGAACCAAGACTATATAGAAGTTATAAACAAAAACTTTATATCAGTACTTATAATAAAAGATCAAAAGAGCAGTTATCCCATAGAGATGCTATATACGCTAGAGTATCCATCACTTTTTATACTAGATAGTAAAGAGCTTTTTTTGTGTGAACCTATAAGGGGAGGGATAACTCCAAGTAGGCTAAACGCCCACTTGAAGAGGTGTATTAAGTAGTTGTGTGCTTGTTACCTGTGAGCTTTATCTAAATTTTCTAGCTCATTTTTTATAGCACTACGCAAATCAGAAGTTTGAGAGTTGTTTGAAAACTCTAAATAACCATCAAATATTTTGATAGATGAAGAGACGGTTTCGTTACTACCAACTTTTTCAGCAACGACTTCATTGCTTTTAAACTCAGTGATTTTCCAGTTGGTTTTTGCACCAGCTTTTACAATGGCTTTTATGACCTTTTCATTGCTATGGCTGTTTGTGTATATCGCCTCTTTAGATGCCTCGACATCCATGATATTACCTTTTGAACTACAACCTGTTGATAAGACAAGAGCAAGGGCAGACACTAAAGCTAAAGTTAAGATTTTGTTCATTTCATGATCCTTTTTTTAATTTTCTTAATAAAATTTTAAACTTTATAAAGAAATTTAATCAATCAATGATATAATAACAAGTATGAAAAAAAATTGATGCAGATCAAGATTTCAAACCATAAAATTTATAAGGCTAACTATGATTCAAGATGTTGTTATTGTATTGGTTATGGCAGTTCCTATGCTTCTTTTTGGAGTCTACCCAGGTCTTCTATTAGGGGAATTTCTGGAGAAAAAACACAATATTGAAGAGGGCTCAAAAAGAAAGATAATCATCATTACAACTATAGTTTTTACTATAACTTTATCTTCTATTTTACATTACTTATAATATAATAATTTTTTATGCTTTAACCCAATAGTGTTACGTAAAGTAACATTAAATATAAAACTTTCCTTAAATATTAAATTAATCCATCAAATTGATATATGTCAACAATTTTTAAATGAAATAGGACTAAACTGCTTCTGATTCTGAAAAATTACAACAATTACAAAAGGAGATACAATGATTGGGGAAGTAGTTATGAGACAAGATATTGCCGTAAATGATTTTTTAACAATCTTTGTATCTTCTGCTCTTGTTTTAGTATTTGGAGGATTCTATGTTGGGATATATACCGCTGTGAAGGTTAATTTACTTAAAAAATGGGCCATGCCTATAGCATACCTATTTTGGATGTTAACTGCCTATTGTTTGTATTTGATGGGAAGTTTAATGCACGTAGGTGAATTTACAGCGAAGGCTTTAGTGGTTGCTGCAATTGGATTGTTATTACTTCCACACGCAGTCTATTTTATGCAGCATCAAGTTCATGAAGAGAATGAACATTGATTTACTGTTATATATGTCAACAACAATTTATAGGAGGGCACAGTGGCTAATAAAGTATCCGTATGGACCGATAATCGTTTCTGGCAACGTTCAGCAGCATGGGTTACAGGATTCGCAGCAGTACTATTGATTTGGCTAACGTTTGATACGTCAGCTCAAATTTCAATGGGTACAGATGCAGATTTACAAAATGGCGTAACTAAGAGGGTTCCAGGACCAACGGTTATTAATTATAAAATCACTTACGAAATGAGTGCTAAGCGTGGACATGAAGTGCCAATCATTGGTGGTAATGATGGTAGTGGAATGTCTCTATTTCAAGAAAAAGAGAAGTTTTTTGGAAGAGATGATTATTCTGAAGAAGAAGCAGGGGCTTTACTTCACTTAGGTAAACTAGGCTCTCAAACTAAAAACTGTATGAACTGTCACACACTTTTGGGTAATGGCGCTTATTATGCACCAGATTTAACTAAATCATGGTTAGATCCAGCGTGGCAAGATGGCGGCACTATGCAAGCTATGACAGGAAAAAGTACTAAAGAAGAAGCTATGGCTGAGTTCTTACAACATCCATCAACTTATCCTACTCACGCACGTATGATGCCAGATCTTGGTATTACAGCAGAAGAGGCTAAAGGCTTAGTTGCTTTCTTGAAACATATGTCATCAATTGATACAAATGGTTTCCCAAGAAACTTTGGAAAAATACAAGGAGCAGTAAATGGCAAGTAATCACTTAACAGGTATTGGAAGTGAATCAAAACAGTTAGCAACGTGGTATTTTACTTTTGCTGCTATATTGTTTGGTGCACAATTATTATTTGGTTTAGTTGCAGCTATTCAGTATGTAATGCCAGGATTTCTTTTTGAAATTCTTGACTTTTCAGTTGCTAGAATGATACACATCAATGCGCTAGTTGTATGGATGGTTTTTGCAATGTTTGGTGCTGTTTACTGGTTACTACCAGATGAGACAGGAATCGAGACAATCGGTATCAAAGTTGGTAAATTACTCTACTGGGTATTTGTGGCAGCTATTGTTGTAGTTGTTCTTGTATATATCTTCGTTCAAGTTGGGCCAGCTGATGAAACATCAATCTGGTTTATACACGAAGGCCGTGAGTATATTGAAGCTCCTCGTTGGGCAGACTTTGGTATCGTTGTTGTTGCACTTGGATTTGTTGCAAACCTTTTCATGACAGGTATGAAAGGCAAGCGTTCAGGAATCGTTACAGTTTTAATGGCTGATATGATTGCTTTTGCTGGTCTTTACTTAACAGGTATGTTTTTTACTGATAACATCACAGTTGATCAATACTGGTGGTGGTGGGTAATTCACTTATGGGTTGAAGCTACTTGGGAAGTTTATGTTGGTGCATTAGCTGCTTATGGTCTTATCACCATGATTGGCGCTCATCGTAAAGTTGTTGAGATGTGGTTATGGATCGAAGTAGCTATGCTATTTGGTTCAGGTATCCTTGGTATGGGTCACCACTACTTCTGGATTGGTACACCTGAGTACTGGTGGGAAATTGGAGCGCTATTTAGTGCACTAGAGCCACTACCACTTGTAGCGATGTTTATCCACGTTCTTTATGACTGGGGTAAAACTCAAGGTGCTCAAGATGCAACTGGGCAAAAACTCTCAGTTATTAATAATAAGCCAGCGTTTACATGGTTTGTTCTTAACGCATTTGGTAACTTTTTAGGTGCTGGTATATGGGGATTTTTCCATACACTACCACAAGTAAACCTTTATACTCATGGTACACAGTTTACTTCAGCACACGGTCACTTAGCGTTCTTTGGTGCTTATGCTACGATACTAATCGGTATGATGTATATTGCAGTTCAAGGTGTGAATGGTATTAAAGTTATGAAGAGTACTAGGTCATCTGTTTGGGCTACATGGATGATAGCAGGTGGTGTTATGGGTATGACTGTAGCGCTTACTATCGCTGGATATGTTCAAGTTCTAGTCTCTCGTGCACAAATGGGTGCTACATGGGCAGGATACTTTGATGGTCAAAGCGGATTGTGGTTTGCACAAGCTATGGACTGGAGACTAATTATGGGTGTTGTTACATTCACAGGTTTCCTTTTCTTAGCAAAAGACTTATTGTCAATTGGCAAAAGTCCAATTCACGAAAGATAAGGAGATACTATGTTCGAACCAATGACAGATGTTATTCCAAGTTTTTTTGCTTGGATTAACCAAGGTCCATTAACTCTAACGCTTTTTCTTCACTCTATTATTATACTTCCAATGTTTTGGATTTATAGACAAGAAAAAACTCGATTAGAGAACGAAAGTAAATAAAACCTATTGTCGTGCGGGCCTTCGGGCCTGCACATGTCTTAATTTTAGGAGGAAGAATAAAATGAGATTAAATAAGTTAGTTATGTCAATTGCTGCTTTTGCAGTAGTTTCAACGGGTGTTAGTGCTGCTACATCTAATATGGACGTAGAAAAGGTTTTTGAAAAAGAGTGCCAAGGTTGTCATGGCCCTAATCACGAAGGTGGTGTTGGTTCAGACTTACGACCAACTGTAATTGCTAAGAAAAATTCATACACTCTGTCTGAAATTATCTTAAATGGTAAAGCAGGTACTGCGATGCCAGGATTTAAAGATAGTTTTACTAAAGATGATGCAGATAAGATGGTTGATTATCTACAAAGTTTTAAAGGTAGAAAAATCACACAACTTACACTCGAGGTTGTAAAAGAAGGGTGGAAGACTCTAAATGATAGAGCTAAATTTTTCTCTGAATATCCAACTTCTGCAGATGTTAAGAAAAATACTGACATCTGTTTCGTAACAGAAAGAGATGCTGAGCGTGTAACATTCGTTGATGGTACAAATGGTAAAATTTTATCAAGACACCCTGCAGGTTTTGCTGTTCACGTAACAGTTACAAACAAGCGTCAACCTCGTTATGCTTACTCGATTTCTCGTTCAGGTCTAGTAACAATGTTCGACCTAAATACTCCAGGTCAGCAAAAAATTGCTGAGTGTCAAGTTGGATCAGACTCTCGTGGTCTTGCAGTTTCTCCAGATGGTAAGTATCTAATGGCTGGTAACTACGTTCCAGGTGGTGCTGTACTTATGGATGCTATGACGCTAGAGCCACTGAAAGTTTATCCAACTTCAAGTGTTATCAAGCCAAATGGTGACATCGATTCATCTCGCGTTGCAGGTGTTTTTGATACTCCATACGGTCCATATATAGCGTTTGCACTTAAAGATGGTGGTCACGTTTATATAGTTGACTACTCAAAGCCAGGTTTCCCAATTGTAGGAGATATTCCAAATATCGGAGATATCCTTCATGATGGTTTCCTAAACGAAGGTAAAGAGATTGGTAGATACTTATTTATCGCTTCTCAAGGTTCGGACGTTGTTGGTGTTGTAGACTTTAAAACTAAATCTTTAGTTACAAAAATCTACACAGGTCCTGCATCTAAGCCACACCCAGGACAAGGTTCTTCATGGTATAACAACACTCTAGGTCAACAACTAGGTGCTACAGTTAACATGAACTTAGGGCAAGTAACTATTTGGGATGATAACTTTGATGTTATCCGTCAAATTCCAGTAGGCGGTGGTGGACTATTTATTGGTACATCAGAGCATACACCTTTCCTATGGGCTGATAACGTTCTAGGTGGAGAAGATGTTTGGAATCAAGTTCACTTGATTAATAAACAAACTCTTGAGTTAGATAGAATTCTTACTGTTGGTACTTCAAAAGGTACAGTTACAGATCCAGTTACACACAAAGTTCTTTACGAGTGGAAAGTTCCAACTGTTAAAGGCGCTGATGGTAAAGCTGTGATTCCTAGAATTCTTCACGCTGAACCTGCAAATCACGGTCACTGGACTATGATTTCTGAGTGGAACGCAGGTCGTATCGGTATATATGAAGCTAAAACTGGTAAATTTGTTAAATATATAGAAGGTTTAACAACTCCTACTTTTACTTACTCTATCGAGCATAGACAAACTATTCCTGGTGCATAAATAGCACTTATACTATAAGTTTCTCTCCCTTTGGGGAGAAACTCTTTCCAATCTTCATTAAAACGACAAACTTGACTCAAATCAACTTCTTTTTCGCAATAAATAGCTATCCTAATATATGCAAATAGTGACAAAATTCTAATTTGCATAAACTATAAATCAAGCTTTGGTTTGATAGAATAAAAGATAAAAATGAAAGATGTAACATGAAAAAAACTGTAATACTAATACTTGCATTGTCTGCTTTTTTATACTCTAATGATGTAGATGGTAAAGAGGTGTTTAAAACCTATTGTTGGGGCTGCCACCATGAAACGGCTGAAGCCTTCGGTCCTCCATTTTCAGAGATTGCAGATAAGCGAAATAGAGATGAAATTAGAGCTTATATCATTGATCCAAAAGCGATGTATAAAGCATTTGGTTATAAAAGAACTGTGATGACAGAGTTTAATTTAAGTGACAAAGAATTAGACGCAGTAACTAACTATATCCTCTTACAAAAGGGTAAATGATGTTTAGATTAACAAACCTCATATCTTCTGTTGTTGAAGGTAAAAAAGAGAGAGTATTAGATGGCTCCATTGCTATTTGGAACTTTACAAACCGCTGTAACTTATCTTGTATGCACTGCTACTCAAAATCAACTCTTGATGAAGTAGATACGCTTACAACCGTGCAAATAAAAAAAACCATCTTAGAGATGAAAGATAATGGCGTAAAGTTTATAATCTTTTCAGGCGGAGAGCCACTAACTAGAAAAGATTTATTTGAGATTGCTGATTTTTGTAAAGAAAATGGCATCATAACCTATCTCTCAAGCAATGGTCTTTACTTTACAAAGAGTAATGTTGGACGCATAGTTGATACCTTTAACTATGTTGGAATTAGCATAGATGGAGATGAAGAGACTCATGACTACTTTCGTGGGCTAAAAGGTGCATTTCGCGAGACCCTAAAAGCTGTGAAGCTTGCAAATGCAACTGGTGCAAAGGTTGGCATCCGCTTTACTGTTACAAAGGAGACTATAGGCTCACTAGAGTATATATTTGACCTTGTTGAGAGAGAAAATATCCCAAAAATCTATATTTCGCATCTAGTATATTCAGGACGTGGTCTTGATAATCTTAAGATGGATCTTACAAAAGAGCAAAGAAGAGAGTCAGTTGAGTACATACTTAAAAAAGCATTTCTTTACTATGATACTGGCAGAGATATCGAGATAGTAACGGGTAATATGGAGCAAGATGCAATACTATTTTTAAATGAGTTTGCATTAAGATATCCGCATCTAAAAGATGTTATGAGAAGCAGGCTCACTTCGTGGGGTGGAAATTCAGCTGGTAGAAAACTTCTAAATATAAACAGCGAAGGTGATGTAAGACCTGATCCATTTTTTCCTATAACTATTGGAAATATTATAAAGCAAGATTTTGGCGAGATTTGGCAAAGTGGAGAACTTCTTGATAAATTAAGGGTACACCCAAGAGCAGTAAGTGGCATCTGTAGTGACTGCGGGCAGATTGATATTTGTAATGGTGGCTCACGCGCTCGTGCTTTTGCTATTACTGGAGATTTATGGAGTGAAGATCCATCATGTTATTTAACCAAAGAGGAGAGACAAAGAGATGAAGTTTAAAAGAGCAATACTTGGTGCAACAATCTTTGCATCAATGTTTATAAGTCTAGATGCAAGGGGTGTCAACCCAGTTTTGAGTATGTTAGACAAGGAAGAAAAAATCTTTGTAGTTGAGAGAGAAGATAGCTCCTTAGCGGTTATAGAAAAAGGGTTAACGAAGTCTCATATAAAGGGCGTTCACAATATGAACCATGGTGTTGTAAAGTTTTACGGCAAAGATGGCTACATCATCTCTCGTGATGGTTATGTGATAAAGTTTGACCCAGAAGAAGAAGTGATACTAAAAGAGAAAAAAACAAGCGATAGCGCTATTGGTTTTACTGTAGCAAAAAATTTTATTGCAGTTGCAAACTACGCTAAAAAAAGTGTTGATATTTTAGATAGAGATCTAAATCCTCTACAATCTTTTGAGACAGGTTCAAAAAATGTCGGCATAAAGCAGTATAAAAATTATCTTGTTTTTTCACAAATGAATAATGATAAAATAACAGTCCTAAAAGATAAAAATGAGGGCAAAGGGCTTCCTAACTTTGAGATTTATAAAGAGTTTACAGATGTTGGAGTTATGCCTTTTGATGCGATGATTAAAGATAACAACTTTATAACTGGTTTTTTCCAAAGTGAGCATTTTGGAGTTGTAGATCTTGACACTATGAAGTATTCTAAGATAGATATACTGCTAGATGATAGAAAACCAGTTTTAAAAGTTCCTCATTTTGGTTTTTGGAGTATTGGTGGTGGGCATGTCTTTATACCAGCTGTTGGAAACAATAAAGTTTTAGTATATACACCTGATTTTAAATTTGAAAAAGCCATAGAGACAGAGGGTTTGCCCGTCTTTACTGCACTCTCACCAGATAAAAAATTTATGGCTGTAACATTTAGTGGAGAAAAATTTCCAGTTCTGCAAATCATTGATACTGCAACATTAGAAGTTATTAAAAGATTTGAGTTTGATGGAAAAGTTCTGCATGTTAGATGGTCAAACATCAGACCAAATCTATATGTATCTGTAAATGATACAAATAAAGTGGCTGTGTTAAATACTAACTCATGGTACTTAAGCCGTGAAATATTTCAAATAAAAAAGCCATCAGGTATATTTATTTATGAGGAAAAGAGATAATGAGCAGAGTCTATTTAACTGGCGCTGGTCCTGGCGATATAGAGCTTTTAACCATAAAAGCACTTAGAGTAATAAAAGAAGCTGATGTTATCATCTATGATAGATTAGCAAATCCAGACATATTAAAAGAGGCAAAAAGTGGCTGTGAATTTGTATATGTCGGTAAAGAAGATGGCAGACATATAATGCCTCAAGACGATATAAATGAAGTCATCTACCAAAACGCACTAAAGCATGAGTGTGTAGTTCGTCTAAAAGGTGGTGATCCATTTGTTTTTGGACGTGGCGGAGAAGAAGCTCTTTACTTGTTAGAAAGAGGTGTAAAGTTTGATGTCATCCCAGGCATAACATCTGCTATCTCTGCGCCTGCTTATGCTGGCATTCCAGTGACACATCGTGGTGTGTCTGTTAGTTTTAGAGTGGTAACTGGGCATGAGTGTCCAAACAAAAAAGCATCTCAAATACCATGGGAAAATTTTAAATCAGATGATACTATTGTCTTTTTGATGGGGCTGCATAATCTCCCTAGAATCTCTAAAAAACTCATCGAACTTGGAAAAGCTCCTGATTATCCTGTAGCAGTTATCTCAAAGGGAACAACAAAAGACCAAGTGGTAGTTGTTGGAACATTGGAAACTATAGTTGAACAAGCTAAAGATGTACCAACTCCTGCACTTATAGTAGTGGGAAGAGTTGTCGAGCTTAGAGAGCAGCTTAAATGGTTTGAGGGTAATGACTAAGCATAACTATAGGGATGCTATAGAGATTAGCAGAAACATCTACTGGGTCGGAATGTACCTACAAGACGACCCATTTCAGTGCCATCCATACTTTATAAAAAATGGCAATGAGTCTATTCTTGTGGACCCTGGCTCCATGATAGAGTTTGAAGAGACGGTTAGAAAAGTAAAGAGCATAGCTGATTTAAGTAGCATAAAGTACATCATACTTCATCATCAAGACCCAGACTTAGCAGCTGCAGTTCCTGAGATTGAGAAGCTTATAAATAGAGATGATTTGCTTATAGTTACACACTCACGAACAGCCCTATTGATAAAACATTACCTTATAAGCTCAGGTTATTACAATATAGATAAAAATGATAACAAGCTCATTACTTCAAGCGGATTAACACTCGAATTTCATACTACTCCATACTGCCATGCACCAGGAGCTTTTGTGAGTTACGAGCCCGAGACAAAGACGCTTTTTTCAGGTGATATCTTTGGAGGCATTGAAAAATCATGGGAATTTTATGCAGATGAGACATATTTTGCTAAAGCAAAACAGTTTCATCAGGAGTATATGCCAAGTAAGGATATTTTCAACTTTGCACTACAAAAGATAGAAAAACTAGACTTAGAACTCATTGCGCCGCAACATGGCTCTATTATTAAAAAGAAGTATATTAAAACTCTTATAGAAGATATGAAAAATCTAGAGTGTGGAATATATATAGATGCTAAGTACAACCAAGAGCTACTAGATACTATAAATGAGCTAAAAGAGAAAAAAGAGACCATAAAAGAGAGAGATAGGCAGCTTTTTGAGCAGGCAAAAAGAGCTGAAATGGGTGAAATGATTGGAAATATTGCACATCAATGGCGACAACCTTTAGCCATTATAAATACAATTTTAGCTATATTAAAAGAAAAAAGTAGTGCTAAAATATTAAAGAGTAAAGAATTAGAGCAAAAAATATGGGCAATGGAAGAGAAAGTAGAGTATATGTCTGATACCATAGAAGACTTTATGAACTACTATAAACCAAACAAAGATAAGAGCCTATTTAGTATAAATGAGGCCGTACAAAGAGCTTTAAAGATTACAAACTATAATGTGCAAAACCATCAGATAGAAGTAAAAACAATTATAGATGAAGAGCTATTTGCAAATGGATATATAAATGAGTTTGTTCAAGTGATAGTATCCATACTCTCAAATATCTATGACATCAAAAACATAAGGAAGATTCCTCTTGTACATATCAATGTAGAGATGAAAAAAGATGGCTCAGATGCACTCGTTAGTATTAGTGATGATGCACAAGGGATAGATAAAGAAATTTTGCCAAAAATATTTAACCCTTACTTTACAACAAAGCATCAGTCGCAGGGAACAGGGCTAGGTTTGCATATTGCAAAGACTATAATAGAAAACAATATGAATGGCTCCTTGAGTGTTAAGAATAACCAAAAGGGCGCAACTTTTACCATAAGGATGAAAAATGAAAACTAATGAAATTATTGAAGATATTTCTATTCTTATAGCTGAGGATGAGACGCAATTAAGAGAGTATTTAGAAGAGTATTTAAAAATTTTTTTTAAAAAAGTCTATGTCGCTAAGTGTGGACATGAGGGCTATTTACAATATGTAGAGAAGAAGCCAGATATAATAATAAGTGATATTAATATGCCAAATCTAAATGGCTTAGAGATGGTAAAGAGAATCAGACAAAGAGATGATGAGACTGAAATTATCATTATAAGTGCTCATTCAGAAGAAGAAAAACTACTCCAAGCAATAGAGCTAAAACTTGTAACATATCTTATAAAACCAATCAACTCATTAAAATTAAAAGAGCTTCTGTTTGGGCTTGTTGAAAAAATAAGAAGTTCAAAAAAAAGAATCTACCTTAGCAATAATATCTTCTGGGATAAATCATCATATACACTTTGGAACTCTGAGAAACAGATCTCTTTAAAAGAGAAAGAGATAATGCTCTTTAGACTACTCTGCTCAAAGTCAAACCACGCCTTTACTGCTGAGGCAATCTTTTACCACATATACAAAGACACAGGCAAAGAGTTCTCAGAGTATGCAGTGACATCTTTTATAAAGCGTCTAAGAGCTAAACTACCAGAAAACCTTATTCAAAATGAGTATGGAATTGGGTATAAAATAGTCTTAAACTAGATAGGCAACATCTTAGAAATCAAGGTTTCAACTTCGCAAACATCTAACTAGTTCCTACGCTCTGCGTTGGAACTCATATATATCTAAGTTAGGGTTATATATATAAACTCCCACGCAGAGCATGGGAGCAAGAGGAAGTAACACATAACGAAGCGAGGTTTTTAGGAACTCTAACCAATGGTGTTCTCCACGATGAACCTCGTAGATAAAGCTTATAAGTCACACTTTAATTTTAACTAGTTCCTACGCTCTGCGTTGGAACTCATATATATCTAAGTTACAGTTATATATATAAACTCCCACGCAGAGCATGGGAGCAAGAGGGAGCCTCTCTGTGCAAAGCTTATCGCGAAGGATACTATTGCTTAGTATTTTTAAAAGCATCGTCTTTAATTTCTCTTATGACAAAGTGTGCCAAACTTGGTAGGTATAATTTTAAGTGAGACTTTTTAATATCTCCTTGATTCACAACATATTGTATAAAACCAGAGTTTTTAAATTCTGGTTTTAGTTTTGCAAAATTCTTCCACCCATTCAACAACCAAGCGCGACAATCTGATTTTCATACTTCTTATACTAATAGTTCTCTAAATTGTGTTTTATCCAAAGCTCTTTAGCATTTTCATCCCCAGCATCCATTGACTTTTTAGCCCACTTTTTTGCTTTTTTGAACTCCTCTTTGGAGCAGTAGATTTCTGCTAATAGATAGTAAGCTTTTGCATCACCTTTCTCTGCTCTTATCTCAAGCCAGTGAGCCGCTTTGTCTAGTTTTATGAGCTGCATATAAACAAGTCCAACATTGTGCTCTGCCTGCTCGTTTCCACCAAGTGCTGAACTCTCTAGTAGTTCAGCTGCTTTTGTAACGTTTTGATCCGTTGCATCTCCTCTGTAGTACATCAAAGCTAGATTGTACTGAGCATCTGTGTGGTTAGCATCTGATGCTTTGCTTAACCATTTTAGAGCCTCATTTGGGTCTGTTTTGATATTGCTACCAACAAGATACATCATGCCTAAATCATACTGAGCTGAAACATCTGAGTTTGAAGCTGCACTCTCCAACCACTCAAGACCTTTTTGCGCATCCTTGTCTACACCTAAGCCATTAAAGTAGAGATAGCTAAGAGCATTTTGTGCCTTAGGATCCCCAGCTTTTGCACTTATCTCGTAGAGTCTAAAAGCCTCTTTGTACTCTTTATTTGTAAAGGCTTTATACGCCTCTTTTGTATCTCCAAAGAGCCCAACTGACAACATAACTACAATCAAAACAAACTTTAACATAACAACCCTTCCTTATTTAGTTTTACATTTACTCATCATATTTTTCCACTCATACGAGAAGTTTTTTAAGATATATGCCTTATGATGAGGGACTGTACAAGATGAGCAGTCTTGATGGATAAAACCACCACCTGCAAACTTTTTACCATTATTTATGTCGCATCTACTTAGGATCACTTGCTCATTGTATTTAGCAAGCCCATCATCATTGAACCTAAAGTTTGGACAGGCACACATATAACAGTTAAGACTCTTCATATC
>JAQUFE010000059.1 GCA_028684815.1 Sulfurimonas sp. | reverse complement strand
CCACGATTTTGCAAACTCTCTAACTCATACTGATATTTTTTAGGCTCATACTTGCCATCATAATAATCATCTATCGCATCTCTATAAGCTTTTGCAGTCACTGCAGCGTAGTATGATGTTTTTGTTCTACCTTCTATTTTTACAGAATCCACAACCCCACTATCAAGAATCTCATCTATATGAGATGCAAGGTTTAGATCTTTTGAGTTCATGATATAAGTTCCAACGCCCTCATCTTCTTCTAACCTAAAAAGCGTCCCAGTATCAGGGTTTGCGGCAAATATTTCATAAGGAAATCTACAATCATTAGCACAACTTCCACGATTTGGAACTCGCCCACTTTGAAGCGTAGAGATAAGACATCTTCCACTATATGCAAAACACATCGAACCATGCACAAAGACTTCAAGCTCCAAATCTGGAAGCTCTTTTTTGATGGCAATAAGGTCTTTTAGTGAAATCTCGCGAGCTGTAATAATCCTAGTAGCTCCCATGTCATAAAAGACTTGTGCATCTAAAACATTCATAACATTTGCTTGGGTTGATAGATGCAGAGGGATTTGTGGAGCTAACTCGTGGGCTAGTTTTAAAACACCAGGAGTCGCAACGATAAAGGCATCTGGCTCTAACTCTGCCATTGCTAATATATGTTTTTTTAAAAGCGAGAGTTGAGAGTTAAAAGGAAATCCGTTTATAGTTGCATAGACTTTTTTACCACGAGCGTGGGCATAGTCAATCCCCTCTTTAAATTCCTCCATACTAAACTCTTTGCCAGAGCGTATGCGAAGTGAGAAGTGGCTAACTCCGCCATAAACAGCATCTGCACCAAAATCAAGTGCTATTTTTAGTTTTTCAAGAGTCCCTGCGGGGGAGAGTAGTTCGACTTTTTTCATGACTTCCCAAACTGCTCAAGTAGTGCTTCAATATCATCAGTAGATGCCAACTCATTATGTGTGTCACCAGCGATGTGTTGAGCAGAAGAGACTCTTTTTTCATCATCTATTCTTCCCTCAAAAAGGGTGTTCATATATTTTGAGAGTGCGCGCATTACATTTATAACTCGCTCTATTTTTTGGCGATGAATATCTTGATATTGCATAATATCCATAACGCTCATAATTGAATCTCCGCTAACTTGTAGCATCTCTAAAGTCTGCTTCATATCTTCTTGTGCTGATTCATTTTTTTCTAACTGAATCTTAAAAGCTTCAACATCAGGAAATCTAGCACTAAGCTTTGTAAAGAGCTCAACATTGGAAGATATAACCTCTAAAATATCTTGAGCATTTGACTCTTTTTCCAGCATATCATTACTAATAGTCTCTATAATGTCAAATATCTCACTCGCTTTTTCTTCGCTCTCTTTTGTCACATCATCTAGTTGATGAACCATCTTGTTTTCATCTGTAGCTGGTAGTGGCCAGTGATGAGATGTTTTTTCATTATATCCAATAGGGAGTCCACTATTTAAGGACTCCTCTTCATCATCTGTCTTGGAGGCTGATTCTTCTACACTATCATCTTCAAAGTCATCAAAATCATCGATCTCTCCATTCATCATAGCATCTAATTCTTCTTGAGTCATTTTATTTTCCCTAGCCAAATTTATTTATTGTCACTATAATATCATATAAATTCTATAAGTTTTATTTTAGAGGTCCAAAATGATAGTCGATTTGCACAACCACACTCCGCTTTGTAATCACGCCGAAGGTGAACTGTTTAAATATGTTGAAAAAGCTATAGCATCTGGCACAAAATACTTTGGTTTTGCAGATCATGCACCTATGAAATTTGACCCAAAATATCGCATGAAATTTGATGAGATGCAAGGCTATGAAAAAGAAGTACAAGATCTAAAAGAGAAGTATAAAGATAAAATAGAGATACTTTTAGCTTATGAAGTTGACTACCTTAATGGATATATGGACAAAAGAGTCTTAGAAGCAGATGTTGATTATCTCATAGGTTCTGTGCATTTTATAGATGAGTGGGGCTTTGACAATCCTGAGTTTATAGGTCATTATGAGCATGAAGATATAGATGTCATATGGCAAAAATACTTTGACGCCGTAAGAGATATGGCAAAGAGCGGTCACTTTGATATAGTTGGGCATCTAGACCTTATAAAAGTCTTTAAATATATGCCAAAAAAAGATGTAAGTCTTATCGCAAAAGAGGCACTGCAAGCTATAAAAGACGCAGATATGGTAATAGAGCTAAACATGGCAGGATTTAGAAAGCCTGTAGCTGAGCAATATCCGTCCATCAGCCTCTTAAGAGATGCATATAAACTAGATATCCCCATCACTTTTAGCTCAGATGCACACAAACCTGAGCAAGTCTCTCTCTTTGCTAATGAGCTTGTAAAACTAGCTCGTGACGTAGGTTATACAGAGTGTGCAATCTTTAAAAAAAGAAACAAAGAGATGCTAAAGTTCTAGCTCTTTGTGTTTACTAACCACATAGAAAACACGTCTAAATAGTCCCAAAAACTCTCTATATATTCTTTGGTTATTCCCTCATCCACAAGAGCTTCTAAAAGAAGAGCATAAAGAGCCAACCATGATTTGCGACCCTCCTCATCGATGCGAAAAGGAGCATGTCTTCCAACCATTCTAGGCTCGCCACGGCTCTGCTGGAAATACCTAGGCCCACCACAAATCTGAATTAAAAAATCAAAAGCGTGTTGCTTTGCATCATCAAAATCTTCTTCATCATGCACAGGAAATAAAAACGCAATATCACTTGTCTTTATTAAATCATAGTGGTCATAAACCAGCTTTTTAAATCTCTCTTCACCTACTTCATGTAAAAATCCAGGATGAGGCTTTGTAACCGGTGGTCTAACGCCTATTTCTCCATCACTTATTGTTAACTTCATAAAAACCCTTAAAAAATTTGTTAGAATTATACAAAAAAAAGAAACAATAATGAATGTATCCCCAGATTTTACTCCGCCCATAAAACTTATGAAGCCATATTTTTTACTTACATCTTTTTTCTATATGCTTAGCATGATGTGGCTCTTTTTCATAAACCCACAAAGTCCTTTAGATGATTTTTCCATCATAGCATGGGTGCATCTCTATATGTTGGGTTTTGTTATGATGGCGATTTTCTCGGCTATGGCACAACTAGGTCCAGTAGTAACTGAGGCGAAACATCATAATGTTTATGTTTTTAAGTACATTTGGATATTTTTAACTCTTGGTTTATCGCTTATGCTTGTCGGTTTTTACATAAATCTCAACTTTTTGCTCTATGGCGGTGCTTTAGTTCTTGTTGCTATGAGTATCTATATAGTTGAGTTTTTTCTTACTCTAAAAAATGCTAGAAGAAAAACTACAATAACCACAGCGATGAAAATGAGCAACCTATTTTTACTCCTTGGCATCATAAATGGTCTTGTTATGGCATTAGGATTTAACTCTTATCTTGACATAGCTCCTCACTCACTTCTAAAGGCTCACACTTTTGGCTTAGTTGTAGGCTTTGTTACACTTTTGATCATGGGCATCTCCATCATTTTAGTCCCAATGTTTGGTTTTAGCAAACGCATAAGCGATGATGAGTTTGCTAAGAGCTTTTACACTCTTTGTGTTGGGGTTATTTTAATGCTTGCATCTCCTCTATTTTTAACCGCTCAGTTAGAGTTTGCATCTTATGCTTTGACTATCATAGCAATACTGCTTTATTTTTTTCAACTATTAAAGATGACTAAGTCTAGAAAAAAAGTAGTTCATGATATTTGGGCTAAATCTATCTACGTTGGATTTGGCTCTTTTATAGCCTCCTTTTTACTCTATATTGTTTATCTTATAAGCCAAGATGCAGAGATATTAAAAGTGGCTTCTTGGATTATGCTAGTTGGTTTTTTTGGTTTTTTAATTATAGGAAATCTTTATAAAATCATCCCGTTTTTACTATGGTTTGAGATTTACTCGCCACTTATAGAAGAACAAAATGTTCCTATGCTTCATGAACTTCTACCATCAAAACTTCCTACTTTACAGTTTATATTTTCTACTATTGGTCTGATACTTTCATCTTTTGGACTACTCATAAAAGAGCCTATTATCTTCTATGCAGGCGCTACTTCTTTGCTATTTGGAGCTATTTTCTTTGCTCTTACTGTATATAAAATATTTGCAAGAAATTTATAAAGTCCTTTTAAAGATTAGCTTTGTATAATACTTCCATATAAATATAATAAGGAAATTGTGATGAGTAAATATTTAGAATTAACTGGTGCAGATTTTGAAGCGACTTTAAGTGAAGGTGTATCTTTAGTAGACTTTTGGGCTCCATGGTGTGGGCCTTGTCGTATGATCGCTCCTGTTATTGAAGAGCTAGCTGAAGACTTTGATGGTAAGGCTAAAATCTGTAAAGTAAACACTGATGAAGAGCAAGATATCGCTGTTAAATTTGGTATTCGTTCTATACCAACTATCATGTTCTTTAAAGATGGAGAGATGGTAGATCAAGTTGTTGGAGCACAATCAAAACAAGCTCTAGCTGAAAAAATCAACGCTCTTTTAGCGTAGAGTTTAAGTAGTGTCAAGAGTAAGAGGCAAGAGTCTCTTTTCTCTCTCTACTCTTCTAGCTTCATTTTTTGGTGCCGCTATGATAGCTGGTGCTTTTGCTTACTTCAACTATAAATTCGCAGAGTATAAGTTTATAGACTTTAAAGAGTTTATTTTTTATGAAAAAAGCGATATTTTTCATCCAAAAAAAGATAGGTATATAGTTGTCTTTTACAGTTCCAAAGATCCAAACACTATGGAACTACTCTCTCAAACAAAACTTAAACTTCCTATCCTAGCCATCGATTACTACAATGAAGTTAGACAAAACACTGAAGGCACTACTTTTTTAAGAAGTGGAACAAAGACTTCACTAAGCTTTATCCAACGTTTTAATATCTACGATTCCCCTTCTATTTTTTTTATAAAAAAATCACAAGAGCAGATTTATAAACAAGATAGTATGATACGAAAATTAGATAATTTAAAAGAATTAGCTTCTCAAGTTGAGTCTTTATAAACTCTAGCTCCACCAGAGCCTAGCTTTAGTGGCTTGAAAAGGATATTTGAATTTTTATTCAAATATCGTGATAAACGAATGAAGGAAATCCTTCATTTTACAAAGCAAAATTAAGGAAGAAGAATGTCAAATATTTTAGATTGTGCAATAATAGGTGGTGGGCCTGCTGGCCTTACTGCAGGATTATATACAACCCGTGGCGGTTTAGAAAATGTCGTGATGTTTGAAAAAGGTATGCCTGGCGGGCAAATCACTCAGAGTTCAGAGATAGAAAACTATCCAGGTGCCGTTGGTGAGATAACTGGTATGGAGCTTATGGAGCCATGGCCTGAGCAATGTCAGAGATTTGGTCTAAAACATGAGATGGTTGAAGTTACAAGAGTAAGTAGAGATGGTGACCTGTTTAAGATTCACAAAGGCGATGGTACAGTTACTGATGCACATAGCGTTATCATAGCAACTGGTTCATCTCCAAGACGTGCTGACTTCGCTGGAGAAGATGAGTTTTTCGGTCGTGGAGTAAGTACTTGTGCAACTTGTGATGGATTTTTCTACAAAGGTAAAGAAGTAGCTGTTATCGGCGGTGGTGACACTGCTTTAGAAGAAGCGCTCTACTTGGCAAAAATATGTACTAAAGTATATCTAATCCACAGAAGAGATACATTTAGAGCATCTCCAAACACTGTAGAGAGAGTGAAAAACTCTGATAAAATAGAGCTAGTTTTAAACTCTACTCCAGAAGAAGTCTATGGTGATAAGATGGGCGTAACTGGCATTAAAGTTAAAAACAAAGATGGCGAAATCCGTGATATTGCAGCCCCAGGCGTATTTACTTTTGTTGGAAACGATGTTAATAACCAAACTCTAATACAAGAAGATGGCAGTTTTTTATGCGATATGAATGATAGAGGTGAAGTTATAGTTGATATTAGTATGAAAACTTCTGTAGATGGTTTATTTGCTGCTGGAGACATGAGAATAGCAGCTCCAAAACAAGTTGTAAGTGCAGCAGGAGATGGTGCAGTAGCAGCTCTTCAAGCTATCTCTTATGTAGATGAGAAACTAGCTTAATAATTCTTTAACCTAGTCACTCCTCTCCAGAGGTGTGACTCATTCGGTAGTTTCTTATGCGTTGCACCTCAGAAGAGGTGCAACGAGAGAGAGTTGACAAGGCTTTCGGAAGCGATGCTTTAGCTTCGCACTGTACGGTTTCAAAGCAAAGAAGAGGCTCGCTTCCGAAAAGTCTATCAAAGTAAATAAGAGGCACAAGTGCCGAGGGCTTTGCGCTGAGCAAAACTCAGCGCGCACGACGGAGTACCATTGGGGTATTAGCGTAGTAAAACAGACTTGTTCGTTTTGCGTGACAATTAAATGGGGAAAAGGTCCCCTTAAATTTATGGAATAATATAAAGAGGCACAAGTGCCGAGAGCCTTGCGCTGAGCAAAACTCAGCGTTAGCGTAGGTAGCGGAATTACTTCCGTTACCGTAATAAGATAAGTGAAGGGTTTCCTTCATTTTACAAAGTAAAATTAAGGAATTTTAGTATGGTAAAAGTTGGAGTTTTTGGAGCCAATGGTAGAGTTGGACAACTTGTAATAGATGATTTAAAAAGAACTGATGAAATTAGTCTGAGTTCAGTATTTGTTAGAAATAAGTTAAATTTCTCTATAGATCCATCAATACTAGTTAGCACAGATGTAAAATCATTTTTAAAGGCTTGTGACATCGTTATAGATTTCTCTCTTCCTGATGCTTGTGAAGTCTTGCTTGAAGCTGCTATAGAGACTCCTACACCTCTTGTTATTGGTACTACAGGATTAAGTATGCATCAACTAAATCTATTAGAACAAGCAAGTGAAAATATGCCTGTTCTTTATGCTACAAATATGTCTTTGGGTGTAGCACTTTTAAACAAACTTGTATATCAAGCGTCAGCTGCCTTAGAGGGTTTTGATATAGAGATAGTTGAGATGCACCACAAACATAAAAAAGATGCACCAAGCGGGACTGCCCTTACTCTAGGAGAATCAGCTGCATCTGCTCGCGGCCTTGATTTAGATAAAGTTCGTATAAGCGGTAGAGATGGTAATATAGGTGAACGCACTAAAGATGAAATCTCTGTTATGGCTCTAAGAGGTGGTGATATTGTAGGTCGTCATACTGTTGGTTTTTATAATGATGGGGAGTTTATAGAACTAAACCATACTGCAACTTCTAGAAACACTTTTAGTAAGGGAGCGATAAGAGCAGCATCGTGGTTAGTTGGGAAAAAACCTGGTCTTTACTCTATAAGTGATTGTTTAGAGTTATAAGTATTATAAAAAATTTAAGACAAATCGAGTATACTTCCAAAATCAATAAAGTGTGGGCTTAATCTTTAGAGCCTTACTCGAGAGTGTCATAATAATAGAACAAGGAATAAATTTTGCGAGAAGATGTTAATGAAAAGTGTGCAGTTGTAGGTATTTACGGTCATAAAGAAGCTTCAAGACTAGCTTACTTTGCGCTTCATGCACTTCAGCATCGCGGACAAGAAGCAGCAGGAATAAGTTCTGCTGATGGAGAGAGACTCTACACCATCAAAAAGCGCGGTTTAGTTATGCGCGTTTTTGATGAGGCAAAGCTAAAAACACTTAATGGCTCAAGTGCTATTGGCCACACTCGCTACTCTACTGCTGGAAATGACTCTATCTTAGATGCTCAACCAGTATTTGCCAGATATGACTTAGGTGAAATGGCAATAGTTCACAACGGAAACTTCACAAACGCTGATGAGATTAGAAATAGACTTATAGAAAAAGGTGCGATTTTTCAAACCTTTATGGATACAGAAAATCTTATCCACCTCATAGCAAAGAGTGAGAAGAGAAAACTTCTAGCTAGAATCATAGATGCAGTTCAAAGAATTGAGGGTGCATTTTCACTTGTCTTTTTAAGTAGAACAAAGATGTTTGCTATGCGAGATCGCCACGGTTTTCGCCCTCTTAGCTTGGGTCGTCTTCCAAATGGTGGTTACATTGTAGCATCTGAGACTTGTGCATTTGATCTTGTTAGTGCTGAGTTTATAAGAGATGTAGAGCCAGGTGAGCTTTTGATTTTTGAAGAAAATAGAGAGCCAATAAGCATAAAAGTTTTTGAGCCAACTCCCAAACACTGTATCTTTGAGTATGTATATTTTGCAAGACCAGACTCTAAAGTATTTGGCCAATCAGTATATCAGACAAGAAAAGCAATGGGAAAAGAGCTTGCACATATAAAACCTGTTGAAGCTGATCTAGTAATTCCTGTCCCAGATGGCGGAGTTCCAGCTGCAATTGGCTACAGCCAAGAGAGTGGCATCCCTTATGAGATGGGAATTATGAGAAATCACTATATAGGGCGAACTTTTATTGAGCCAACTCAAGAGATGCGCGACCTTAAAGTTAAAATGAAACTCTCTCCTATGACAGACATTATCAAGGGTAAAAAAATCATTGTAATTGATGACTCAATCGTTCGTGGAACCACTTCAAGAAGAATAGTTAGAATG
>JAQUFE010000058.1 GCA_028684815.1 Sulfurimonas sp. | reverse complement strand
TAGGCTCTATTTGATTTGTAAAGTATAGATAGATCAAACCTATAAACCAAGTGAGCGCTACTGCTATACCTCCACCATGAGGAGTAGCAACTGTATGTGAACTTCTTTCATTTACTTCTGCTACAAGTGACTTTTTTATAGCGTAGTTCTTTATAAGATATGTTAGTGAAAATGACAGTAAAAATAGTATTATATATATCAAACCTCTTCTGCCTTTATCATAAGTTTTATAGCATCTTTAACACTATAGGGATTTTCTAAATTTAATTTTTCTTTTGTAGTCTTACTATTTACTTCCAAGCTGCCATAGAGTCTCTTATGAAACGATGGCTTAAATAGTTTTAAAATAGTTTCAAAAAATGGCACTCTAAGAAGATAAACTTTTTTGCCTAAACCCTGAGCTATCAGCTCTATAAGTCTAGTGGTACTAAGCGATTCATCATCACTTACTAAAAATATACCTGATTTATTTTGCTTTATAACTTCATCAACCAAATGGCAAAGATTGCCAACATAAACCATGCTTCTTTTATTTTTTATGCTGCCAAATGGTAAAATAGAAATTTTATTTACTAAGTTTATAAGGTATCTCATATTTCCTGGTGCGCTTTTTCCATATACTATAGGCGGTCTTATTAGACTAACTTTAAAATTATCATCTTCTAATTTCAAAAGTTCTTTTTCTGCCTTTAGTTTGCTCTTACCATACTCAGTTATGGGACTGCATCTATCATTCTCAAAGATTATGCCATTTTCTATCCCATATACCGCTATCGTGCTCATAAAGACAAACTGTTTTACACCATTTACCTTTGCCTCATTAGCTAGTTGCAGCGTCTGAGTAACATTTACTCTCTCATACTCACTAGCACTAGCCCCACCCATCTGATGAACCAAAGCGGAGAGATGAATAACTACATCAACACCATAACAGTCCAAACTTCCTATATCTTCGTTTAAAAAGCTAAAGGTTTTTATCTTATATTTATCTCTATACTTATTTATAAAATAACTTCCTATAAAACCATTTGAGCCTGTTATTAGAAGCTTCATTTTCTAAAAAATTTCCATTGCATTTAACATAAGTCTATTTATTGTTAGCACTTAGTCTCTCTTTGAGTATCTTTTTTCCAGATTCAACACCTGGTTGGTCATAAGCATTTATATACATAAACTTAGCACACAAAGATGTTAGAAGCTCATACTCATACATCAATCCTGCTATACTTTTTTCACTCACGCCATCTATTGTCATCACATCGCAAGGGATATCATTTAGGTCATTAATTGATGATATGGTTGCATCTGCTTGTTGATTTATAAGGTATGAAAATTTTATGCCATCAATATAATCTAGCTCTTCTAAACCTTCAAGTTTTACATGAGGAATCTCTAAATCGCTTGCGAAATCTTGTACCTTTATAACTGTAACAGTTTTATCTCTTTTTCCTTCTATGATAAGTTGTAAAAAGGAGTGTTGATCTATGGGTCCTATGATTCCTATTGGGGTTAAACCTTGTCTACTTGAGTTTATGTCAATTTTTCCCAAACTCTCACCCCAAAGTTGGATATACCAATCATTAAAACCCTCAAGTCTTGAAGAGTAAGAGAAGACAACATTTATATTAAAATCATTTTTATACTCTGCAAAAAATCTCGCTTTTTTAACCAATCTCACATAAGCTTCTTCTTTATCAAAAAAACTATCATGAATCGTTTTAGCGCCACCTAAGAGCTCATCTATATCTATACCTACAATTGCCAAAGGAACTAAACCAACTGCACTAAATACTGAGAATCTCCCACCTACATTTTTAGGAATCTCAAAACTCTTTATAGAGTTTTTTTGTGCATAGTAGTTGAGTTTAGAATCACTCTCAGTTATAACGATAGTGTTATCTTTATCGCACTTTATTAAAGAGTTTATATATTTAAAGATAGAGACTGTCTCTATAGTAGTTCCTGACTTTGAAATGACTACAAAAAGAGTGTCATTTAAGTCTATGGCTTCAAGTTTTGATTTTATATCTATTGGGTCAGTTGTTTCTAAAAAATAGAGCTGTTTTTTTAAATTTTTTGAATACTTTAGGTATTTGTATATGGCAAAAGTTCCAAGCGTACTTCCACCGATGCCAATGACTACAACATTTGACTGTTTCACCCCTTTTGCATACTCTTTAAAGCTAGTAGTATCTTGGTGTACAAGGTTGTAGTAGCCTATGTACTCTTTTTCTTTTACTATCTCTGCAAATACATCTTTATCTGAGATGCAAGGGTTGTAGTTGTGCGTATATTTCATATTTATTCCTTTATATTTAATTGAACCCTTTGATTAATCTATAAACTAGATTCCGTGTCAAGCACGGAATGACGGGATACACGTCATCCTGAGCGGACAAATTGTCATCCTGAACAAACAGACTGCCGTCCTGAACGAACAATCCGTCATCCTGAACTTGATTCAGGATCCAACTTAATCATTTTCCAGAGCATTCAACTTCCTAATACGTAAAAAAACTGGAAATCTTGGGTTACCATTGGATGTAAGTCCATAATATTTAAAAGTAATTATAGCACCTATTTGTGGCGGATTTGCTCTTTGTTTATCACTTAAACCACTTCCTACTTTTATCATATTATCATCTTGCATCTTACAAACCAAAGAACCAACCATATCTCTATATTTTCCTCTGCCTTTGGTGTAAGCGACTACTTCACACTCCGCATCATAAAAGCTTTTAACCTTTAGAGCATTATCACTTCTTTGCGTGTAATATTTTAGGCTTCCATCACGAACTACTAAACCCTCAGCACCTTTTTTTTCTAACTCTTTTAAGTACTCTTTTAGGTGCTGATTATCTCTTACTTTTATCTGCTTCACAAGGCTTAAGTATTTTGATTCTTTTACAAGGCTTAAGCGTTTGAGGAGTCCACCTTTAGCATTTGGAACTTCAAAGATATTGTAAGTCAGTTCACTCCATCTAGTTTTATCATCCTGTGTACTTACAATAGAGTTGATGTTTGAAAACTCTTCTCTTTTACTCCACAATTCACCATCTAGTTCATGTGAAGGAAAATCCTTTGTAAAAAAGCTAGGCGCATTGAAGTCGTTCCCAGCTCTTGAGATGAGTCTTTTACCATCCCAATAAGCTCTAATGCCATCTAGTTTTTCACTCATATACCATGAGGTAACATTTATATCTTTGTTGTAAACATTGAGTAAAAATAGCTCTGGTTTTTTTGCATATAGAGATGGTAAAAATAGACAAAATATTAAAAAAAACTTCATACCAATTCGCTTATCTTTTTTTCATAGATTTTAATATCTTGTATTTTATCATGTTTTATTGCTCCCTTTAATAAAAGAGTGTATTTTTTTAAAAGTTCTGATCTTATCATCTCTTTTTTATCATATAAAGTGCTAGTAATTTCTTCTTGAACACTCTCTCTTAAGAGCTTCTCTAAAGCCACAACCCTAAACCTATCCATACCCCAAAATTTACTACTCAACTGATCCTCGGCTCCACCATATTTTGTGATGAGTTTCTTATCAACTAAGCCAATTTTATGTTTAATTGCCACTCTAAGCCATAAATCATAATCTTCACAAACCTCTAAAGTCTCATCAAAAAACCCAACAGATTCAAAGAGAGTTTTGTGCATCACAGCTGAGGATGGAGCTATTATGCAGTGTGAAAGCGAGGAAGAAAAAATATCTTTATCTACTTTTGCATATTTTTTTGCAAGCTTAACCTCTTTGGCATCTCGCATCCACTTCTCATCTGTATAACTCATAAGTAGTTCTGGTTTATTTAGATGCAACTCTAAATGCTCTTGAAGTTTATCTCTGTGCCACTCATCGTCAGAGTCTAAAAATGCTATCCATTCATACGAAGCTTTTTCTATGCCTCTATTTCTTGCACTAGAGACTCCTGCATTTTTTTGAAAATAGTACTTTGCATCTGGGAATAATTTTAAGATTTGTGAGGTTTTATCAGTAGAGCCATCATCTATAATGATGACTTCTTTTGGTTTATAAGTTTGAGCATATACAGATGCTAAGGCGCGCTGAAGAACTTCATATCGGTTATAGCTTGGGATTACAACCGAAATATCCATGTCCTACCACCTTCATTTTTTTCTTGTTCTTAAGTTTTTAGAGTGTGAAATAGCTATAGTTTTATTCCGAAAGTGAAACGCTAACCCACGGTGCTCTCCACGATGAGCCACGCTAAATGGGCGAGGTTAAAGCCTTACTTGTGAGTTATTTCACACTCTATATCAAAGCACAAGAGCAAAAAAATCTACCAAGCCTTTATCTCATTGTAGATGCTATCTCTCTCAATAGGTATAAATCCACTATTTTTTATAAGTGCAACAAACTCATCTAGCTCAACTCCATTCGCACTTTTAGCTCCTGCTGCGGAGTTTATAGACTCTCTCTCTATAGTCCCATCAAGGTCATTTGCTCCAAACTCTTGAGCAAGAAGAGCTAGGCTCACAGTTGAAGTCACCCAGTAAGCTTTTATATTTGGCACATTATCTAAGACTATGCGACTGATGGCAATAGTTTTTAAAATCTCATCTGCACTTATATCTTTTTCAACTTTTAAGTAGTTGTTTTCTGTCTGATATACAAGAGGAATAAAAGCGTTAAAACCTTTGCTTTTGTCTTGCAGTTCTCGTATGCGCATCATGTGGTCTATGCGGTTTGCCCTACTCTCAACATGACCAAAGAGCATAGTAACATTTGACATTTTGCCTCTTGCGTGCCACTTTTCATGGATATCCAGCCACTGCTGGGATGTAACTTTTCCCTTACAGATGTAGTCTCGAACCTCTTCATCAAAGATTTCTGCTCCACCGCCAGGCATAGAATCAACACCATTTGCAACCATCAAATCTAGTATCTCATCATAGCTTTTGTTATACTCTCGTGCTAAAAAGTCAACTTCTGCCGCTGTTAGTGCTTTTACATGCATCTTTGGATATGCCTCTTTTATCTTCTTAAAGATGCCAAGATACCAGTCAAGCCCAGTCTGTGGGTTATGCGCAGAGACTATATGAACCTCTTTTATACCGCGACTCTCTACATCTTTTACGATGTTCATTATCTCATCATGTGTCATTGTGTAGGGATTTGGGTTTTTTCTATTTGCTGAGTATGCGCAAAACTTGCAAACATCTGCACAGATATTTGTTGGATTTATATGACGGTTAATATTAAAGTATGTTTTTTTACCATGAAGTGCCAATCTTTTTGCATCAGCTAACTGCCCTAGTTCAAAAAAATCCATCTCATAAAGGCTAAGTGCCTCATCAAACGAGACTCTCTCTCCTCGCTCTATTTTCTCTTTTAAGTTCATTTTTTATCCTAAAATTTTTACTTTTGGTTGATGGGCCATTGCGCAGATTAACTCCGCTGCATCTGGGTTTAGAGTCTCTAATCTTAATATATTTGTAGTAATCTCAGACTCGCAAAAGTCAAGTTTTTCATCTTTAGATGCAAGGAGTATAACACTCGCATCTATGCCGTACTTTAAAAATTCACAGCTCTGCTTTACTAACTCTTCTTCATCTTTATGAGCTATGACAATATCCACTCCGCCAAAGTTTTTTATAGTAAATTCTAGTGCTTTTTGCACCTCATCACTTAGCTTTGTATCACATCTTAAGTTTATAAAGTCAGATTTTTGTAAATCTTCAACACTCCCAAGAACTACTACAGATGCACCCTTTTTACGAAGCATCTCCGCGCTCGCACATGAGGCTTCACTCTGCCCACTTACAAGTGCAATCTTACCTTCAAACTCTTGCTTAGATGAAGATTTTTTCAGTTTCGCTTGTTCTAGTTCCCAATACTCAACTTCAAAAATTTCAGAAGCACTAAGAGCCTTGTATCCACCTAGTTTCTCAGCTTTTAGTATAGCTTCAAATGTGTGTTCATTTATATCTTGGATTATCTTTGCTTCTTTTATGCTTTTGCCAAAAGAGAGACTTCCTCTCTCTTTATAAATGGCAAAATTTGGAGCTGGGTTTAGAAGTGTTTCATCTTTTTTGTTATTTTCAAAATATTTATTATATTCATCCACATAAGCTTTTAGTTCTACCTCAGCAGAGATGGAACTAGAGCTATTTAAAATAGCTGGAATTCTCTTTGTTCGTATCACATGGTCAGGTGTCAAAGGACCTCTTGTGGCGATTTGCTCTACATCTTCTTTTGAGAATTTTTGCGCTAATGCAGAGTCGTTAAAAAGAGAGATAGTAGCACCCCCTTTTAAATTTGAGATTCCTTTTCTTATTTTGACAAGTTCTAAGAGTTCCACCTCAGGAGAGATGGAACTAGATTCCTCGCATATTGATGGGACACATAGTGGAGAATGCCACTGGTTAGTATTCTCAAAAGTCTCGCTTCCGAGGTTTTCTAAAACAGCACCCTTAGATGCAAGATAGTTCTCAGCCAGATCCACAAACTCTATAGTTTTTTCATAAGATTTTTTAGCATCATCATTAAATGTAAAAAGACCATGATTCATAAGAACCATTCCCTCTAATGCATCCCAATCTACATCTCTTGTCATATCATAAATCAATTTTGCAAGAACAAACCCCGGCATGATATATGGAATGATAAGAACTCTAGAGCCATAAAGCTCTTTTATCCTAGCCTCTCCATCCTCTGTATTTGTAATAGTAACAACAGCATCTGCGTGAGTGTGATCTACAAATTTATAAGGAATAATAGCGTGCAAGATTGCTTCAACAGAAGGGTTTGGTGCAGATGGATTTGTCATAGCCAAACGCTGATACTTAACCATATCACTATCATTTAGCTCTTTTAACTCCGCCATCTTAAGTAGCATCTCCATCTTCACAGGGGCAAAACCCTCAGCTTCAATGGTTGCTAAGTCCCAGCCACTTCCTTTGACATATAAAATCTCCTCACTCTCTCCAAAAAGATTTGTAGCAGTGGATTTTACAGAGGTATTTCCACCACCATGAAGTACTAAAGAGCTATCTCGCCCTAGTAGTCTTGAGGTATAGACTCTTAAGTCTAAGTCTGTTTTAAACTCTTTCGCATCTTCGTATAAACTTTTCAAACTATTCCTTATGCTATCTTTACTATTTCAACTTCTCAAAAATCTCTAAAGCATCTAACTTTTCCCATGGATAATCACTCTGCCCTACTTGTCCACGAGCAGCTACATCAGCATAAAGAAATGTCTCTGCACTTGGGCGATCAAGTCCAAACTTCTTAGTAATCCAGTTTGGAGTTAAAGAGAAGTTTTCACTTACAAAAGTAGAGAGTTTATCATCATCAAGACCATCACAAACTGTTCCATAAGTGTCAACTGAAACTGAAGTAGGTTTTGCAACGCCTATAGCGTAAGAGAGTTGGACTGAACACTTCTTTGCAAAGCCAGAAGCAACTATGTGTTTAGCTACCCATCTTGCAGCATAGAGTCCGCTTCTATCAACTTTTGTGTAGTCTTTAGAAGATTGTGCTCCCCCGCCAATAGGCGCGTAACCGCCAAAACTATCCACTATAAGTTTTCTGCCAGTTAGTCCTGAGTCATGAAGTGGAGAGTGACTTACATATCTGCCAGTTGGATTTAAGTGGATGATGGTTTTTTTAGGGTCGTACAGATTTGTAGGAAGTCCAGCATCGTCGATTAGACCTTGAAGTAGTTCTCTAACTTCTTTGATATCCATATCTTCATTTGATGGAGCTGATACTACTATAGTATGTATCGAGAGAGGATTACAGTTTTCAAAATTCTCTTTAGTTCCATAGTCAAGTGTAACTTGAGTTTTGATATCAACTCCAAGTTTATGGTTGTGCTTTAGTGCGTAGTGGTAAACTTTGTCACTTAAAACTCTCGCATATGTAATAGCCGCTGGCATAAAGTCCGCTGTCTCATTAGAAGCATAACCAAACATGATACCTTGATCCCCTGCTCCAGTCTCGCCATCTTCTTGATCAACTCCCTGATTTATATCTGGTGATTGTTGATTTAGAAGAACTTGAACTTTTACATCTTCTGGGAACAAACACTGCTCTTTTGTAAAAGCACTCTTTCCATCATAACCGATGCCAATAAGTGCATCTTTTACTATCTTTTCATAATCTTTATCGCTAAGATTTGCTTTTGATGTAACTTCGCCGCCTATGATGACATGTTTGCCAGCTACAAAAACCTCAGATGCCACTCTACTCTTTGGGTCTTCTATGATAAGTCTATCGACTATACTATCTGCTATGATATCTGCACATTTGTCTGGGTGACCAGGACTTACTACTTCACTTGTAAATAAATACATTTTTTTCCTTGAATTATTATCAGCCTACTATAATTAACACGATAAGGAGCAAAGCCCCTTATTTTACGCTAAGTTTTCTCACAGAGAGTCTTACGACAGCTTCGGCAGAAAGCCCGCGCACAGCTAGCCGTGCTTTTGAACATATAGATAAACTAGTTTGCAAGGCACTTTTATTTTAGGTTTATAAGCCTGGTGCCTTCCACATTGAAGTCGTGATATTATCATCTACTAACTTTAGTTGCGCTTCATAAGCGCTCTCAAATTTCTGCTTAAGTTCCCTATATATTTCATGGTTTTTCATATCTGGCTCG
>JAQUFE010000057.1 GCA_028684815.1 Sulfurimonas sp. | reverse complement strand
TTAAGTGAAAGTTAGTGATTCTACTGTTTTATTTATAAAGTCTGGCTTTTTTGTTATACTGCTAATGTTTTAACAATGTAAAATATAAAGAGAGAAAAAGATGAGTTCGCCACTAGATAGACTAAAAAATCTAACAAATAAAATATCATCTTACGAAACAGCTAGAAAAGAGAACT
The DNA here is from genome assembly GCA_028684815.1 of Sulfurimonas sp. Classification (GTDB taxonomy): domain Bacteria; phylum Campylobacterota; class Campylobacteria; order Campylobacterales; family Sulfurimonadaceae; genus Sulfurimonas. The sequence continues at coordinate 8,747 of JAQUFE010000057.1, read as the reverse complement.
TAAAAATTTTGCAAAAGTTATATAAAGCTTTAGAGATAGACAAAAAAGTCAAAGAGTTTAAAGATCTTTTTGACTTTAAAGCTATAAACCTCTCAGGAGCCTCACTTTTGGCTGGGAGTTTAGGCGAGATAAAAGAGGGGAAATATCTTCAAATCCTTGCAATAAGCTATGATAAAGAAGCGGTTAAAAAGAGTACAAATGTCTCGCTAGCTTACTTTGGAAAAGCTCAGAATGTTGATATGAAGATAAAAGATATGGTAGTTGAGTTTATAATTAGATATAGGTTTGAGAAGAGTTTTATGACATTAGAGAATTACTATGACATGATAAGAGAGTTTGAAATAGATGGCTAAGTTTTACTTTTTTTTATGGCTAAGATGGGCGGTGAGACTCACCCTTTGTAGTGTTTTTTTTGCATCTCTACTTTCACTTATAGTTACGCTCTATATCTACATTTCGCAAGGGATGAGCGCCTTAGATGCAGATGTAACACAAGCACTTTTAGAAGTTTTTACCTTTTGGTTTGCTCTGTTTTTAAACGCCACTCTACTTTTGGCACTCTTTAGAGGAATGAAGTATCTCTTTAACACTTGCATCTACGGCTACAAACTAACCCTTCTTAGTTGTATTGCAAAAGAAGAGCTAAAAGTTGTAGGTTATGGAGACGTACTTAGAGTTTGGAGAAAGTGGTTTATGCTTATGATCTGGCTCGTAGGCTCTTTTATGATACTCTCTTTAGTTTTTACATACCTTTTTAGCTCTTATAGCGGTGTTTTTGAGTGGTTTAACATCTACTGGTTATATCTCTTTATATTAGCGAGTGGTTATCTCTCATTTATCTTTATGTCGGCTAGATGCAAGAGAGTTAAGGTTAGCAGATGCTAATCTTTTTAGACACAGAGACAACAGGTTTAGATGCGAGTGACAAGATATGCTCCATAGCAGTTGTATATGAAGAAAACAGAGAAGTAAAGAGCATCTATGAGCTTGTAAATGAGGGTAAAAAAATTCCACCTTTAGCATCTAGTATCAACCATATAACAAATGAGATGCTAAAAGACAAACCAAAACTTCATGATACAAAAGCCTATAAGTTTTTACAAATTCACAACGATATAAACACAACTATAGTTGGGCACAATATAAACTTTGACCTTAAGATGCTAGAGAGTGCAGGATTTGAGTTTTATGGCAAAGTAATAGACACTCTTCGCACAACAAGGCATCTTATAAAAGAGTGCGAATTTTTCTCTTTGCAGTTTTTAAGATATGAATTAAAGCTCTATAAACAAGAAAAAGAGCCAAGAGTTGCTCATCATGCACTCAGCGATGCTATGACTGCAAAGAGTCTTTATGAGCTACTTTTAGAGTTAGCAGATGAGAGTGAACTTGTAAGACTTACAACTGAAAAAGTTCTCTTAGAGAAGTTTGAGTTTGGAAAATATAACGGCAGATACATAGAAGAGATAAGCATGAATGACAGAGGCTATTTGGAGTGGATGCTAGGAAATATAATAGATTTAGATGAAGACTTACGCTATAGTATCGAATACTTTTTACAAGGAAAAGCATGAAAGTTGCGGTTGAATGTAAATCTCCCTTATTGCAAAAATCATTAGAAATCTTTTTATCTTCGCATCTAAGCTCCATAAAAAACTGTGATATAGTTGTTCGCGACCATAAAGTTTTGGGGGATGAGAGAGCATTTTATATCTCCAAAGATAGCGATGGTGATCTGATAAAACCATTTTCAAAATCAAACCTAATTATGGCTTTACAAAAAAAATATAAAGTTATAAGTTCAAAAACTCACAGCTTAGATGCCAATGAAGAGAAGTTGGATTTTAGCATCTTACAAAGACGCATAGAGAACTTAACAAAAGAGTATCAAGACAATCTTTTAAAGGTAGTTAGAGCATTTTATGAAAGATAAAAATACAAAACCAATTACAAAAAAAATAGTTTCAGGAAAATTTAAAAACAAAATCTTAAAACTTCCATCAAAAGCAACTACACGTTCTTCAAAAGCCATAGTGTTAGAGTCTTTTTTTAATACAATTCAGTTTAATATCATAGATGCTACCTTTGTAGAAGTTTTCTCGGGGAGTGGCTCTATCGGGCTTGAGGCTTTGAGTCGTGGAGCAAAAGAGATTATCTTTATGGAAAAAGATAGAGATGCTATTAAAGTCCTAAAAGAAAATATAAAGCAGACAGATGCAAGCGCTTGTGAAATCTTTAGCGGAGATAGTTTTTTAAATATGAAAAATGTAGTCTCTAAACTTATGAAAAGCTCGCAAAAAGCCTACTTCTATATAGATCCACCCTTTAGCATCCGAGAGGGAATGGAAGATATTTATGACAATATGATAATGATGATAGCTTCAATTCCTGAGGAAGTGGTAGAGCTTATCATTATAGAGCATATGACAGGATTAGAATTACCACAGAAAATAGGCTCTTTTGAAGTTCAAAAGAGTAAAAAATTTGGAAACACTACATTAGCTTACTACTCTTTAGTATAGAGTAAAGCTTAAAGCCATAAGAAGTTTCAAAGCCCTACAATGCGAAGCTCATCGTGGAGAATGTCATTGGTTAGGACTCCTAAAAGCATCGCTTTCTAAGACTTTGATAAGTTTTAAAGCCTCATATTTTTACTCGCAAGTGAGCTTTTAACCTCGTAGATAAGGCTTATAAATTGCCCTTTACTTTAAAACCACACAATACAAGCTCATAGTGGAATAAATATTGCTCAGACATAGTTAGTTAAAAGGACTACTATGAAAATATTTTTACTTCTATTACTTACACTTAGTGCTATTTGGGCTACAAAAATCAATGATGTTGCAAATATCGTAGGTGTTCGTGACAACCAGATTATTGGTTACTCTCTTGTAGTTGGTCTGCAAAAAACAGGAGATGGGACTACTTCAAAATTTACACTCCAGTCCATCTCAAACATGTTAAAAGCTATGAATATTGACATGAATCCTATAGATATAAAATCAAAAAACGTTGCTGCTGTTGTTGTCACTGCAAACTTAGCGCCTTTTGCTAGACAGGGTGATAAGTTTGATATTACAGTCTCTTCCATTGGAGATGCAAAGTCGCTAGAGGGCGGAACGCTTTTAATGACTCCGTTAAAAGGTGTTGATGGAAAGATTTATGCACTTGCTCAAGGACATATCAGCATCGGTGGAAAAAACACTAGAGGGGCTGGAAGTGAGTCGCATCCAACAGTTGGAATAGTCTATGAGGGTGGATTTGTAGAGCGAGAGATAACTATTGATTTGTACAACCAAGAGTATGCAAATCTCTCATTAAAAGAGTCAAACTTCAACAATAGCGTCTCAATCCAAAGAGCTATAAATGAGTTTTACAATACTCAAGTTGCAGTTGCTATGGATCCTAGAACTATCCGCCTAAAAAAGCCGCAAAACAAGAGCATGATAGAGTTTTTAGCTGAGGTTCAAGATATAGAGATGGACTATAAGCCTAAAAACAAAATCATCATAAATGAGAGAACGGGAACTATAATTGCTGGGGTAGATATAAAGGTAAATCCTATAGTTTTAACTCATGGAGATATAACTATAAAGATACTTGAACAAGATGAGCTGTCTCAACCTGAAGGCTCTTTAGCCTTAGATAATGACTTAGTCATTGGGCTAAATCAAAATGAGCTTTATACAAAAACAGGAACTACAACTGTAGCAAATGTAGTGCGTTCACTTCAGAAGTTAGGAGCTACTCCAAAAGATATCATAGCCATACTTGAAGCTATGAAGAGCGCTGGAAGTATCTCAGCACAATTAAAAGTGATGTAAATTTTATGAGAGGGGAAATATAATGTATAACAATTCTATAAATGCACAAGCACAAATGATGTCTAAAAATATGAATATTCCTAAGATAAATGAAAATTCTAATGATGATAAGTTAAGAGAGCAAACAGATGCATTTGAGTCTGTCATACTTAAGATGCTAATGGATAATGCGATGGAGAGTGAAAAAAATCTATTTACTGAGCAAAATGATCCAGGTGAGAAGATTTACAAATCAATGTACAGAGACGAACTTGCAAAAGCAAGTGCTGGTGGGTTTGGTTTTTCACAGATGCTTTATGACTTTTTAAGTGAAAAGCGCTAAATGAAAAGTTGAAGTATTTTTAGATTTTGTCGATATAGATGTAATATTTTAAGAAAAGTCTATAAGACAAATAAAAGGATGAGTGATGATTTCTCAACTCAATAGTTCTGCCGTTCGCAGTTCGTATGCTAGTAATTTTGGTGAGTCAAAAGAAGCTGGTAAAACTACAAACATAACAAAACAAGGTGATACAAGCAAGATCGAGCGTATTAAAGAAGCGATTGATTCTGGCGAGTATAAAATCAACCTAGGTGAACTCTCAAAAAAGATAGCCGAAGAGTTACTTTAGGTTTTAAGAAAAGACAGGAGTTAAGATGTTGTCTCATCATTTACAAGGCGCGTTAGCTGATTTAAGAGATTTAATACAAATTACAGAGTCTGATATTTCAGATATAAAAGAAGCTAAAAACGATCCGCAATTTGATAGGTTATCATTAAAAGAAGAAAAACTAAAAAGTTTTGAAACTAAAAAAGCTATGATTGACCACGAGATATCTTCTTTAATGAGTAAAAATCCTGATATGGATCTACCAGAACTTCTTAGTAAAGAGCAACACGACCAGTTAGACGACTTAAAAGCTGAACTAAACAAGCTAAGAGATGTAAACAAACACTACGCAAGACTTGTTTTAGTGGTTAGTAACTTATACAACACCTTTTTAGAGAGAATAATACCAACAGAGATGCAAGGCTATAATAAAGTAGCATCTAAGAGCTCTACTATCTTACAAGTGAGAGTGTAACATGGCATCTATATTTAACGCACTTCATATTGGTTATACGGGACTACAAGTAGCTCAGACTGGTATCAGCACAACAGGTCACAATATCGCAAACGCTGAGACTGAGGGTTATAGCAGACAAAGAGTTGTTGCAAAAGCCGCTACTCCGCTTGATACATATCCTGGAAACGTTGGTAATGGTGCCGAGGTTCAAAATATACAAAGAATTTTTGATAATTTTGTTTTTGACAGATATAGTGCAGTCTCAAGAGATAAGGAGTTTAGTGATTTTGAAAAAAAGACACTAGATGAACTATCAACATATTTTCCTGAGATTGATGGGGTTGGTATAAAAGCTGATATGACAAAGTACTATGATATGTGGCAAACATTTGCTGACAATCCTGATAATGATGCTATTAAGTTAGCGCTTACAACTCAAACTAACACGCTAACGCAACATATTTCATATACTCAAAATCAAGTAAAATCTCTTCAGAGTCAACTAAATGACCAACTTGGTGTAAATATAAATGAAGTAAATTCCATAGCTCAAAAGATAGCGGCTATAAACAAATCTATAGATATAGCAGAAGCTGGTGATACATTTACAGCTAATGATTTAAGAGACCAAAGAAATGTGTTAGAGAGAAGCTTATCTAAACTTATAGGTGCTGAGGTCAGCTCTGGAACATTGCAATCAAACATACAAGTAGATGGTTCTACAAATACAAAAACGGGAAGTTATAGCATCCATGTAAATGGCTTTAATATAGTAGATGGGAACACGCATCACCCTATACATATATCGAATGAAAAAAATCCAAATGCTTTTTATGAAGTCTCTTATGAGAGACAAGATGGCACTCTTGTTCCTATGGCTCAAAAAATCACTGGCGGAGTTATAGGTTCAATCTTAAATCTTCGTGGTTCTTCTATAGATACGACGAGTGGGATGCCAACTGATGGTGTGCTGCAAAATGTTATATCTCAGATGGACGCTTTTGCAAAAGGTCTTATAGAATCAACAAATAATGTCTATGCAAGAGGTGCTACAACTAGGATGGAGTCAAATGAGATATCTCTAAATCCTACAAACGCTATGATGAACTCTCTAAATGTAAATGCAGGTACATTTAACTTGGTTGTATATGATATAGATGGAAATATTGCAGCATCTAGAGAGATAACTATAAATCAAGCAACTACAATGACTGGAGCGATTGGTTCAAACTCAATCCAAGGGCAGATAGAAGCACAAAGAGATGATAACGCTGATGGTAACGCTAATAATGATATAGATGATTTTATTAGCTTTAACTGGGCAACATTTAAAAATGGTAAAAATGGAATGGAGCTTACACTTGATTCAGATGCGGAGTCAAAGGGCTACACTTTTGCTCTTCATGATAATCTAAAAAATGACTCTTACAAGACAGGGACGAACTTTGCAGGGGCGATGGGTTTAAACAGATACTTTGATGGAGATAACGCTCAAAATATAAAGTTAAATTACGCAATTTCCAACAATTCGACCTTAGTATCAGCTGGGCAGACTCCTTCATCTGGAGATAATGTCGTAGCACTCAATATGGTTCAACATCAATATGAAAAGTTTGACTTTAAAGTTGGCTCTAAAAAATATGAACTAACAAGCTATGCTATGTTTGACTTAACAGCTACAGAAGTTGGTAGTAAAACTATGGCAGCAACTCTAAGAAATGAAACCATCACAACGCAGTTTAGAGCTACAGAGATGGAATATAATGCAGTTTCTAAGGTTAGTATAGATGAAGAACTTACAAATTTAATTAAGTATCAAACATCGTATGGGGCTGCTGCAAAAGTTATCACTACAGTAGATCAGATGATGAATACACTTCTTGGCATCAAACAATAAAGAAGATGCCAAAAGTTAGTATCTTAATTTTGTTTTTCACCTTTGCCTTTTCTTTTTTTGGTTCTTTGTTCTATGGAGTAGATGCATATGAATTAAACAGCACTTCGATTCTTGTTCCTCCATCACTAGAACACCTCTTAGGAACTGACAGACTAGGTAGGGATATACTAGCTAGACTTATAGAGGGTGGAAAAATCTCACTCATCATTGGTGTGGGAAGTGCTTTTATAGCATCTATGATAGGTCTGATACTTGGCTCAATGGCTGGTTATTTTAGAGGAGCAGTTGATAAATCTTTTGTCATAATAGTTGATCTTTTCTTAACATTTCCAACTTTTTTCTTACTTTTAGCACTTGTGAGTTATGTAAACGCATCTGCGTGGGTTTTGATTGTTATCATCTCCATCACAGGCTGGATGACAACAGCTAGACTTATCCGCTCAGAGAGCTTTAGCATCACAACTCAGCCTTATATTAAAATACTAAACATCGCAAATGTCTCTAAGATAAAGATACTTTTTAAATACTATGCACCTCTTTTGGCTCCCATCTACTTCGTAAGTTTTACTTTTGGAGTAGGAGGGGCAATACTCGCAGAGTCAGGACTTAGCTTTTTGGGTCTTGGCATCGTAGCTCCTCAAATGAGTTGGGGTACTATTTTAAGTGGAGGAAAAGAGGTTATAGAGATAGCTTGGTGGGTTAGTTTTTTCCCAGGACTTATGATATTTTTAGTAACTTTTTCACTTATAAATATCTCAAACTATCTTCAACAACTTACAAATCAAAAGCAAATTCAAAGCTAGCAGAACAAAAAAAGTAAAATAAAAGAGTAATCAAGATAGACTCTCTCTTTAAAATATTTCAAGGCTTGATATGTCAAAAGATAATAGTAAAATTAAAAAATGCCTCTTTCCAGCAGCTGGATATGGAACAAGATTTCTACCAGCTACAAAGGCTATCCCAAAAGAGATGCTCCCAATTCTTACAAAACCGCTTTTACAATATGGCGTAGAAGAGGCTATCGAGGCTGGAATTGAGACTATGGCAATAGTTACAGGAAGAGGAAAAAGAGCGATAGAAGACCATTTTGACACCTCTTACGAACTAGAGCATCAGATAAAAGGAACTTCAAAAGAGCACTACTTAACTGAGATAAGAGATGTTATTACAAAGTGTACATTTTCATATACAAGACAGCTTGAGATGAAAGGTTTAGGACACGCTATAGCATGTGGAGAGACACTTATAGGGGATGAGCCATTTGCCGTTATTTTAGCAGATGATTTGTGTGATAATGAAGGGGATGCAGTTCTCACTCAGATGGTAAAACTTTATGAAAAGTATAGATGCTCCATTGTAGCAGTTCAAGAAATTCCTCTAAAAGATACTAGCAAGTATGGCGTTATAGCTGGCGAAGTTATAGAAAATGGTATCATAAGAGTTAGTGACATGGTGGAAAAACCACAGCCAGAACTCGCTCCATCTAACTTAGCCATTATAGGAAGATATATACTAACTCCAGATATTTTTGATATCCTAAAAGAGACAAAAGCTGGAAAAGGCGGAGAGATACAGATAACAGATGCCCTGCTAGCTCAAGCTAAAGAGGGTGGAGTTATAGCCTATAAATTTACAGGCAAAAGGTTTGACTGTGGAAGTGTGGATGGCTTTGTAGAAGCTACAAACTACTTTTATGATAAACAAAAGAATGGATAAAGATATGATTTTAATGATAGATAATTACTGTTTCGCTTAGTAACAGTGAATGTCGTCAAAAAAAATCATCACTCGTCAAGACTCTTCTAACCCCTTGAAATAGGGCTTCAAATCTACTACAATTTTTTCAGATAGCAAACCGGTTTCTATCCACAAATTATCATTACTCTTCAAATAAGGGTAGAATTGAGGTAGAAAATGTCTAGAATCAAGTCAAAAAAACATGTTGGGGTATATCAACAATTATTAGTAAATGGTGATGT
>JAQUFE010000020.1:36106-37814 GCA_028684815.1 Sulfurimonas sp. | reverse complement strand
GCCAATAGTTATGCATATAGCATCTCTACAAGCAAATATTGCACTGAGATATTTAGCAGGACTGAGTGTTAAGAAAGATTTACTCTACTATCTGTTTTTTAACGATGAAGGCGAGCTAATTACTCAAAAATTTTCACTTCCTAAGCAATAAGCTACTTTATTTAGCCTTATTTATGTGTCATATTATATATTGACAGCTCTGAATCGAGTTTAACTCTAAGTTTTTCAGCTTCTTTTTGAGTAATCTGATGAAGATTTAGAGCTTCTTCGATAGCCTCTTGTGAAAGATAAGTGTGTTTCATATGTGTACCTCCTTATAATAAGTATAAAATTATAGAATGAATTTTATAAATTTAAAGTAAAATGAAACAACTATTTTCATAAAGTAGCACAATTAAAAGACATGTCTTAAAAATTTAGTTAATTTCTTAAGGAAATATTAAAGATTCTCTTATACATTTCAGATATAATTTCGAAAATTTACCAAATATGAGAAATATATGAATTTTATACCTTATCAATTTGAAAAACTAAACTATTCGTTAAAAAAAATCGCCCTTCCATCAAATCTAACTTCATCAAACACTATCACATTTAGCCCATGCTTTATAAATAGAGATTCACAAGATGATGCAACAAGGTATTTATATGAATCTTAAAGAACTCAAACAAAAAGTTTTAAAGGCTCAAGAGAGTGCAGATATTGCTTCTCTTTATGTGTTAGAACAAAAGGCGCAAGACCTCTTTGATGAAGATGAACTTCAAGCTTTTTATATAAATATTTTAGACTTAGCACTAGAGGGATTGACAGATGCACTTGAGTCTCACAGGCTTATGGATATGAATGAAGTCCAAGACTTTGCAACACTTAGAGCCTTATATGAATATGCTATGGAACATTATCACGCTGGGGACATCACAGATGCTAGCGCTCTGTTTGAAGTTTTAAGCGGACTTACAAATGATAAGAAATTTTCATCTTCCTTAAAAATCCATTGGATTGCTTCAAACGAAGGTATCAATCTTGATGATTTTATAAGTAATATTGCTGATATAGATGCAACACAAAAAGCTGGAAAATTTTACATTAGTGTATTTCAAAAAGAGGCACAAAAATTGCTGAGTGCCTTAGAAAGTGACGGGAGTAAGAAATGAAAATACATTTTATAGGTATAGGCGGCATAGGTATCTCAGGTCTTGCTCAATACATGCACTACAAAGGTCACATAGTTAGCGGTTCTGATATTTCAGACACTGTTATAACAAAAAAACTTCGCGATTTAGGTATAACAGTCACAGTTCCTCACAATGCAGATGCTATAGTTGATCAAGACTTAGTTATTCACTCAGCCATTATCCGCCCTGACAATCCAGAAATAATAGCTGCAAAAGAAAAAAACATAGAAGTACTCGCCCGTCGTGAAGCTCTACTTCAAATACTAGATACTTCAAAAGTCTACTCTGTGGCTGGTGCGCATGGAAAAAGTACAACCACAGCAATTCTAACAGCCATTATGGAAGGCTCTGCAATTATTGGTGCAGAGTCAAAGGCTTTTGGCTCAAATGTAAGATATGATGATACAAATGATGTTATGTTATTTGAAGCTGATGAGAGTGATGGAAGTTTTATAAACTCAAACCCTCACTGTGCTATTGTTATAAACGCTGAGCCTGAGCATATGGAGTATTACGACTACAATTTTGAACT
>JAQUFE010000020.1:0-36006 GCA_028684815.1 Sulfurimonas sp. | reverse complement strand
ACAAAGAGACTCTAAAGACTCTAAACAAAGGTCTCATCATCGGTTTTGGTGCTGGAGATATAACTTATCAAATAAGAGGTACTGCTTAATGGCATATATTGCTGGACTTGTAATTGTAGGACTTTTCTTTTTGGTTTTACACTATTTTACAGAACTTAACAAAAATCAAAAAATAATCATTACGATTGTAGTATTTAGTATAATTTTAGGTGCTATTGCTTTTAACGCTTATTCTAATGCTCAAAGAGACAAGATGCTAAATGCAGTGATGAAATTTAACCAAGGTAAAACAATAAATTGCAATGGAGTAGATGTAAATAATACAAATTACACTATTAGTATCGGAACTTATACTTTTATTGGCAAGGAGAAAACCCCTAATTATGGGCAAATGATAAGTGCAACTAATTGCGAATAGCTAAATTTGCAAATTTAACTACACTTTTCATTTTATTCTGCTATACTACCGCCAATGAAAGATGATTCGAGTTACATCTTTAGATTGCTTTGCATTGACGACTTTGTGTTACCAGTATAATTCACCTAAAAATAAGACTTCATATTAGATTTTCAACCACCTATTAGGTGTAATTAAACATAAAGGATTTACAATGGCAGCATTAGTAAATGGAACAGTAAAATGGTTCAATAGCGAAAAAGGTTTCGGTTTTATCGAGCAAGAAGATGGTGGTAAAGATGTATTCGTACACTTCCGTCAAGTTAACAGCAATGGTTACGATCGTGTTTCACTAAACGAAGGTCAAAAAGTGACTTTTGAAATTGGTCAAGGCGAAAAAGGCCCACAAGCAGAAAACGTTACAGGTCTGTAATCTTTTTTAAATATTGAGTAGATTTTCTACTCAATATCTTCTACTCAACTTTTTTTTAAAAAATAACTTTTTACATTTCTTCCCCCAATTTTCACCACCTAAGATTCAATAATTATATTTCAGCTAAAATTCTACTAACAAAGCAACAGATTAGGTAAAAAATAAATAATGTCCATAAACAAAACTTCCAAAATAGATAGACTAATAGAACAACTTGACTTATCTGAGCATATAGCGCAGTTTAAGAGCTTTTATGCAAGAGAGAGTTCTCTCTACATTGAAGGCGACCAAGAGCTGCATTTTAAATATATAAAAGCACTTGATAACTTAGAGTTTAAAGCTCCTCCTAAAGTTAGTGACTTTTTTAACATCAAAGCGCATCTGAAAAAAAGAGGCGTGCTTAATTTTGAACAAATTTTTGAGATAGTAAAAGTTGTTAGATATTTCAACTACTTTAAAAACCAAGACTTTGATGGAATAATTGGCGAATGGATGCAAAAAATTGAAGTTCATGAGAAGTTTACAGAGGTTGAAAAATATTTTAGAGTTGATGGCCTCTTTGATGAAAACTTAGACGAGATGCTCTTTGGTTTAGCCAAAAGAATACAAGAGCATAAAAACAACATGAGCGACTCTATGAAGAGACTTATGTCAAGTTCTAAACTCTCAGGATATTTAGTAGATACGCAGATTCACCTAGTAAACAATGAAGAGGCTCTTTTAGTTCGTGGTGGTTTTAACCATGTTCTAAAAGGCGCAGTAGTTGGACGAAGTAGTGGTGGATTTTTTTATGTCTCGCCCGATAGCATCTTAAAGTCAAAAGAGCAGATTCGCTTTATTGAACAAGAGAGAGAGGCTATATTTTATACTTATGCAAAAGAGTTCTCTCTCATTCTTAGTGAGCTTTTACCCTTTATAAACTTTATAGATAAAGAGTTTACAAAATTTGACAACTACCAAGCAAGAGCTATTTTTGCAAAGAGTAAAAATCTTCAACTCATAAAGAGTTCAAAAAATGACTCTAAAATTATTTTAAAAGATTTCATCCACCCTGCCCTACATAAACCTAAACCATTAAGCGTAGATTTTAGTAAAAACATACTTATGATAACTGGTGTAAATGCTGGTGGAAAGACGATGCTACTCAAATCAATCCTCGCATCTGCCTTTATGGCAAAATACATTATTCCCATGGCAATAAATGAGCATAAGTCTCATATAGGGAGTTTCAAGGAAATCCTAGCCATTATAGATGATCCACAAAATGTAAAAAATGACATCTCCACCTTTGCTGGACGGATGCAAGAGTTTTCAAAAATCTTTGCACATAAGTCTGCTCTAGTTGGCATCGATGAGATTGAGCTTGGAACAGATAGTGACGAGGCTGCGGCTCTGTTTAAAGTTATCCTGGATGACCTTATACAAAGAGGCCAGAAAGTTGTAGTTACTACACACCATAAACGCTTAGCAGCTCTAATGGCAGACCGTGATGATGTTGAGCTAATGGCTGCACTTTACGATGAAGAGCTAAGAGCTCCAACTTACGAGTTTATGCAAGGTATTATAGGTAGGAGTTATGCTTTTGAGACGGCTCTTAGATATGGCATCTCAAGCGCAATAGTAGCTGAGGCAAAAAATGTTTATGGAGACAATAGTGAGAGGCTAAATCTTCTTATAGAGCGGGGTTCACAGCTTGAGAGAGAGTTAAAACAAAAGCATAAGAGAGTTGATGAAAAGCTTGATGAATTAAAGCTAAAAGAGCTTGAACTAAAGGCTCAAAGAGAGAAGTTAAGATTAGAGCTAGAATATGATAAAAAAGAACTAAGACTTGCTTATGATATCGCTATAGATGAAGCAAAAAAAGCCGCAAAGGCAGGTGATACAAAAGCCATTCATAGAGCCATGAACAAGGCAAATCTTAACCTACCAAAAAAGAAGGCAGAACCGAGTATAAACAACCATGTTTACAAAATCGGTGACTTTATAAAATATAGAGATAACAAAGGCAGCATAATCTCCATAAAAGATAAAAAAGAGGCGCTGATAGAGGTTGGTGGTATGAGACTACGTGTAAAAACAAAAGATTTAAAACCGACTAAACATATAAATGTCAAACCACAAGCAACTATAAAGGTGAGCGTAGAGAAAAAAGCAGGGCTAAAGTGCGACTTACATGGTATGAGAGCCGAAGAGGCTGAAGAGACCCTAGATAAGTTTCTCTCAGATGCACTGCTTAATGGCTGGGATGAAGTCTTAGTCTATCACGGCATAGGAACTGGAAAGCTCTCATATGCAGTTAAAAACTTCCTCAAATCTCATCCTAAAGTTAAAAAATTTGAAGATGCACCGCAACATATGGGCGGATTTGGTGCAAAAGTAATTACTCTTTAAACGGTTATTATGTTAAAATTTATTTAATTATTAAAAAGGCTAATAAATGAAGATACTTATATCCCTTATATTAATGTTTACGCTGGGTTTATCTGCACAGATTGATGAGTTTGCCTCTGAAGTAAATTACTCAAGAGACTATGCACAAGCACTGCAAATTGCAAAAGAGCAAAACAAGCTCATAATGCTTGTGGCTGTTGGAGACTACTGCCCTTGGTGTAAAAAGTTTGAGAGAAAAACTCTAAACTCAAAAGAGATAAGAGCAAGAGTTTCAGGCGAGTTCATTCCTCTCATTATAGATAGAGTTAGTGACAAAGGGAAGTATCCACAGGAATTTTATGCTCAAGTAGTTCCAACTGTTTTTTTTATAAATCCAAAGACACAAAAAAGTGTTTTTGAATCTATGGGATATATGAAACCAAGTGATTTTTCAAGTGATTTAGACTCTGCAAAAGCAAAGTTTAAAAAGGCTAAATAATGAAAAAATTTATACTTTTTCTCTTCTTAGCAAGTTCACTCTTTAGTGACACTTTTTACACACTAGACAATATAAAAAATATTCGTATGTACTCAACAACTAGCACTACCTTTTTAGATAAACAAAAAATAGCTGAGATAGAAGAGTTTGCAAAAAAGAGGCTCCTTGAAGCTGGATTTATTTTTGATGGAGATGATTCTGCTACTTTTATGGTTAAGATAGAAGCCATTGAGATACAAGATACACACGCCATATATATAGAAATTGGTGTAGGCGAAGAGGTAAAAACTCTAAGAGAAGGCGATATTTATAGTTTTGCTTTTACATACCTAGTTAACGATTTAATAGAATCGGATGACCCTTACACAGATACATTAGAGTCTCTAGATTTTTTGATATCACAATTTATCGAAGCATATAAAGCAGATAATGAGTAAGCGAGTAGCCATCATAGGTGCTGGAGCTTCTGGGCTTTTATGTGCTATAGAGTGTGCAAAAGGCTTTTGTGAAGTTGATGTTTTTGAACAAAATGATAAGTGCGCTAAAAAGATTTTAGTGTCTGGAAATGGGCGATGTAACATTACAAACAAAAATCTTTCAGTCCATGACTACTTTGGGCAAAATCCTCATTTTACAAAAGATGCAATAGAGAGTTTTGGCTACAAAGAGTTTACAAGCTTTGCATCTAGCTTTGGTCTCATACTAAATACACTTGAAGACGGAAGAACTTACCCTCTTAGTAATGAGTCAAAGAGCGTAGCCTCACTTCTTATAACTTATGCAACGAACCTCGGCGCTAAAATCCACACAAATAATAAGATAAAAAATATAAAAGAGCTACTTAAAAACTACGATGCAGTAGTTGTGGCAACTGGCTCAAATGCAGCCGAGCATCTAGGTGGATGCAGTGATGGCTATGAGTTTGCAAAAGAGTTTGGACACAACATTATTGCAACCTACCCCTCACTAGTCCAGCTGCATCTAGACTCATCCATAGCTCATAAAATGAGTGGAGTTAAAACCCAAGGTGAGGTTACACTCTTAGTAAATAACAAAAAAGATATCTCCATCCACGGCGACATCTTGTTTACAAACTATGGAGTCTCAGGGTTTGCCATACTCGACATCTCTCAAAGAGCAAGCAAAGCACTTTTAGAGTTTGCAAAAGTTGATATATCTATAAATTTACTTCCATCCTATGACGCCCAAAAACTCTCAACTCACATAACAAACTTAGCCAAAGTTATGCCAAATCTTACTCTTTTTGATATCTTAGTAGGTCTTGTTCCTCTAAAGATAGTTCATGGAATCTTCCAAACGCTTGAAATTTCGCAAGACACAAAGGTAGATACAAAACTTAGTAAAAAAGTAGCTAATTTAATGCTAAACTGGCGTTTTGAAGTGAGTGAAACTCACGGCTTTCGTCATGCTGAAGTTAGTGGTGGAGGAGTTGATGTGAGCGAGATAAATCCAAAAACCTTTGAATCTCTAAAGCAAAAAAACCTCTACTTTTGCGGAGAAGTTTTAGATATTGTAGGTAAGCGTGGCGGCTATAACTTCGCTTTTGCATGGGCTAGTGGATATCTCTGTGCAAAAGATATAATAAAGACTAAATCTTCGTAAATTTTAATACAGATGGAACAAACTATGAAAAGTGAAAAAGATCTTATACTACTAAGCATAAAAGACTTTTTATCACTAAAGATGCTAAAGTATTCCTTAGCTCCTTTTCTTATCACCATAATCTTAATGTATATTCTCTTTTTTGTTATTGCAGGGATGGGAGTTGATAGTTTAGCTGGGATGCAAGTAGAGTCGACTCAAGTTTCGATGCAAGATGGCAT
Organism: Sulfurimonas sp.; assembly: GCA_028684815.1. Taxonomy (GTDB): domain Bacteria; phylum Campylobacterota; class Campylobacteria; order Campylobacterales; family Sulfurimonadaceae; genus Sulfurimonas. Next base: position 30,463 of record JAQUFE010000020.1, on the reverse strand, counting down.
CCCTCACACACAGAGTGAAACAACTATGATTGAGGGTAATTCTGTAGTAGATTATCTTATGAGTTTTGCCATCACGTCTTGGCTTGCTACATTTTTCATCTATGCTATTGGAGGATTTTTAACTCTCTATCTCTCCATCTTTATAGCTATTATCGTTATTGGATTTTTAACGCCTTTTGTACTTCGTGAACTTCAAAAGAGACACTATGGGGATATAGAACTTATAGGCTATTCTAATCTTCTTACTGATCTGTTTCTTGTTATAAAATGGGCTGTAATTATGATGCTTCTTTTTATAGCTTTAATCCCTTTTTATTTTATCCCCGTGCTAAATATAGTGGCATTTAATCTTCCGCTATATTATTTTTTTCATAAGATGCTAAAGTATGATATCTCATCAAATATCTGTACAAAAGAGGAAAACAGAGAGATTAACTACTTCTTTTCTAACAAACTAAGACTCAAAACGTTAAGCTTGTATCTTATCTCTCTTGTTCCATTTGCTATATTTTTTGGTGCTGTTTTGTTTGTAATATATCTAGGACATACTTACTTTTTAGAGGTAAAAAAACTTCGCAATATATAGTTAACTCTCTGCATCTAATTTATCTAGCTCTTTTTGTATCATAGCTTGGTAGGCATCATCTTTTGCAACTAAACCAGCTTCATATAAAAACTGAGATGCTATAAAATTTTGTTTTTTTATCTTGTCATATCTTGCAAAGCTAAGGTACAAAATATCTTTTGCACGAGTAACAGCCACATAAAAGAGCCGCCTCTCTTCATCTAGCGAACCACTTCTTTGCATAAGCTTTCTATTTGGAAACCGTCCATCCATCAGGTCAATAATATAGACTTCTTTGTACTCTAAGCCTTTAGATGCGTGGACACTTAGTAGATTAACACCCTCGCCTTGTGTTAAGTCAGATGAACCCAATATCATAGCGTTTAAAAATCTATCATGCTCTTTGTATGGCTTAGACAACTCTTCTAGGAGTACCATTTTTCGCTCGATTTTTATAAGAGACTCACTCTTTTGTCTCTCATCTATAGTGCCATCTTTGAGCTGAGCTCTTTTGTTTGAGAGTAACTCTCTTATATATTTAAAAATAGAAGATGCTGCTATCTTTTTTACAATAGTCCTAGGCTGTTTTATACCCTTTAAATCACGAAACAAGAGATAAAAATCATGCAAAAATATAGCACTATCTTTTGTAAGCTTTGGATGTTTGAGTATTGGATTTCTCATAAACTTTTCTTCAAATCCAAGTTTTGCAAATTTTCCAACAGCGCCAAGCTCTAAAAAATCATCAAATAGTCCTAATTGATGATTTAGTTTTCTCTTCTCAAATGGATTTTTTATAGACTCATCAGGAGCATAAAGTCCGTAAAAGATGCTTCCATGCCCTAGTGTTTTTAGAGCTATATATATCTCTTTTGCCATAGCACTTCCGATGCCGCGCACAAACTCAAAGAGATGAATAAAAGACATCATATCTGACTCATTAACCAAAAGAGTGTAAAAATCTAAAATAGCTTTTACCTCCTTTGCATCAAAAAAACTAGTTCCACCTTTTCGTTTACATGGTATATCTAATTCTCTAAGTCCTACCTCAATACCATCAGCTGATGAGTTATTTCTAAAGATAACAGCTATCTCATCTCTTGGAGTTTGCGACTCTCTTATTTTAAGAGCTATGGCGTGATACTGGTCAAAAAGTTCATCATAAGCCAAGAGTGTTGGCGAATGTGCACTTTGTAATCTTGTTACTTCAAGTTGTTTTGGGTAAATTCTCTCGTTATACTCTATTACTTTAGTAGCAAGAGAGAGTATAGGCATCGTTGAGCGGTAATTTTTTGTAAGAGTATGAACTTTCGCACCACTAAACTTACTCGTAAAAGAGCCAATGATAGATATATCTGCACCATTAAAAGCGTAGATGCTCTGGTCATAATCTCCAACACAAAAGAGTGATGGTGGATTTATAGCATCTATGAGCGTGCCTTGAAGTGCATTTGTATCTTGATACTCATCTACTAAAACCTCTTTATAACCTAACTCTTTAGTCTTGCATAATTCTCTAAAATTTAATAATAAGTCATTAAAATTTACAAAACCATACTCTTTTTTTAAAGCCTCAAACTCATCTACAATATCAGCATAGATAAGTGCAAAAAGTTCATGTTCTGGATACTTCTCTTTTATCCAATCTTCAAAATACATAGCAAGTTCAGTATTTTGATAAAAAGAGTAAACATCATAGAGATAGTTCCCACCATAAGGAGTTGTATCTGCACCTATATGATCAAATGAGCGTTTTTCAAAAACACTTCTAAAGAGAGTTTTTAGCTCTCTTTGCTGCTTTAGAATAACTCTAGTTTGAGTCTTTTTTAGCCATCTATAACTAACAGCATGAAATGTCCCTGCTTCTATCTTAGATGCTATAGTTTTTCCAAAAAACTCTGCTACTCTCTCAACCATCTCTTGGGCAGACTTATTTGTAAAAGTAAGCAGCAGTATTTCCTGTGGTAAAATGTTATTATTTAGAAGATATGCAATTCGCCCAACTATAGTAGAAGTTTTTCCAGTTCCAGCAGATGCGATGATTAAATTTTGTGCACCTTGGGATGTTGCAGCGGTGTATTGTTCTTCGTTTAGACGCGATAGTGGCAATTTTTACCTTTAGGCTAGAAGTTAGAATGTGATTATACTCAGCTAAGCTTTGCTTATTTTTATCCATGAAATTTTACTTAGCAGTTGTATTTAAAATGTCAAAAATATAGCAGTCTGTTATTTAAATGTGTTATAATAAAAGCGACAATCAACTCTTTTCAAGGCGACAATTTATGCAATCTAACAACGATATTTTAAAAATTATCTCAAGCCAAACAAAAAGCTCTATAAATGAGATCTCAGTTGTAACGCCGAGTATGTACGCTGCCATATTTTCAAAATTTGCCAATGCACATAACACAGTGATAGGAGATGAAAATGAACTCGCTAAAAATCTACTCATAAGTGAGTGTACACACCTAACAAATCTACAAACTCAAGCTTCAAAGAGTGCTATGCAGCTAAGCGAATCCACTTCAAAAGCAATAAGTGCTATAAAAGATAAAGATGAAAAGTTGCTCCAAAGCGTATTACAAGAGACTCAAAAACTTCGCCTTGAAGTAGAAAAACTAAAAGAATCAGTATATAAAGATACTCTAACAAATGTACAAAATAGAAAGTGGTTAAATGACAATTTTTTAAAAGATGACGCTAAAAATTTTAAAGTTGGGGGAACCTTAGCCATAGTTGACCTTAACTACTTTAAAATTATAAATGACACCTTTGGTCACATTATAGGAGATAAGGTTCTACTCTACTTTGCAAGTGAGCTTAGAAAAACTAGATATAGCGTTGTAAGATATGGTGGGGATGAGTTTATCATCATGTTTAGCAAAAATGTCTCTGCACAAAAAGCTACAGAGATTTTAAATGAAGTTAGAGAAAAGGTACTCTCAAAGAAACTAAAAGCTCAAGAGGAGTTGTTTCAAGTTAGCTTCTCTTTTGGTGTAAGTGAATATGAAGCTTCTCAAAGCTTCTCAGATATAATCGAAAAAGCCGATAAAAATATGTATGAAGACAAGATGCAAATTAAGCAAAGAGTTACTAGCATCTAAGAATAGCCTCACTTCTTTTTAGATATAATCGCCAAAAATTAAGAGATTATTATAAGGCTAAAGAGATGCAAGATGGCTACAATCCACAAGAGATAGAAAACAAATATTATAAAATATGTGAAGATAGAGGATATTTTGAAGTAGATGGCAACTCTGCTATCCAAGAAGAGAGTAAAACATTCTCTATTATGATGCCACCTCCAAACGTCACAGGTCGCCTTCATATCGGTCACGCACTTACATTTACACTTCAAGATATTATTACTAGATACAAAAGAATGGATGGCTATAAAACTCTTTGGCAACCAGGGACTGACCATGCTGGAATTGCTACTCAAAATGTAGTTGAGAAGCAGCTCTTAGAAGAAGGCACAACTAAAGAAGAGTTGGGCAGAGAAGCGTTTTTAGAGCGAGCTTGGAAGTGGAAAGAAGAGTCAGCTGGCATCATGACAGAACAACTCCGTAAAATGGGAGTAACTCCTGCATGGGAACGTGAACGTTTTACTATGGATGCTGGACTTCAAAAATCAGTTAAAGAGGCTTTTGTACATCTCTATAACGAGGGCCTAATCATCCGTGGAAACTACATGGTTAACTGGTGTACACACGATGGTGCACTAAGCGATATAGAAGTTGAGCATGAAGACCATGATGGTAAGTTTTACCATATAAAGTACCCTTTTGCTGATGGAAGTGGCTCTGTTGAAGTGGCAACTACTAGACCTGAGACATACTTTGGAGACACCGCTGTTATGGTGCATCCTGATGATGAACGCTACAAAGACCTTGTTGGTAAGAAAATCCGTCTTCCTCTACTTCAAAGAGAAGTTAGCATAATAGCTGATGAGTATGTAGATATGGAGTTTGGAACTGGTGTTGTAAAAGTTACTCCTGCTCATGATCAAAATGACTACGAAGTCGGAAAACGCCATGACTTAGAGTTCATCACAGTTTTTGATGAGAAAGGAATCCTTAACGATTACGCAGAAGAGTTTAAAGGCTTGGAGCGTATAGAAGCTCGTGACATCATCGTTAAGAGACTTGATGAAGAGGGTTTTATAGTTAAGATAGAAGATCATAAGCATCAAGTTGGACACTGTTATAGATGTAAAAATATCGTTGAACCATATATCTCTAAACAGTGGTTTGTAAGAAAAGAAATTGCCGCAAAGTCAATAGAGAAGACTAACAGTGGTGAAGCTAAGTTTTTCCCACCGCACTGGATAAACTCTTACAACGCTTGGATGGGAGACTTAAGAGATTGGTGTATATCTCGCCAACTTTGGTGGGGACATCAAATTCCTGTCTTTTACTGCGGGGATTGCGATCATGAGTTTGCATCTCTAAAAGATAATCCTGAGACTTGCCCTAAGTGTGCATCTAAAAACTTAACTCAAGACCCAGATGTGCTTGATACTTGGTTTAGTTCTGCTCTTTGGCCTTTTTCTACTCTAGGTTGGGGAAATGGCGATACTGAGATGGATAAGCTATTTGAGTCAAATGATATGAAAGAGTTCTATCCAAATTCACTTCTCATTACTGGCTTTGATATCCTCTTTTTCTGGGTAGCTAGAATGATGATGATGGGAGAGCACTTCAATAAAAAGCTTCCTTTTAATCACATCTATCTTCACGCTCTAGTGCGTGATGAGCATGGTAACAAGATGAGTAAATCAAGAGGAAATGTTATTGACCCTCTTGATACAATAGAGAAGTACTCTGCTGATGTTTTAAGATTTACTCTTGCTATCTCGGCTGCTCAAGGCCGTGATATTAGAATGAGTCAAGAAAAGCTAGAGTTAAATCGTAACTTTACAAATAAACTCTATAACGCTACAAAATATCTTCAAATGAATGTAGAGAAATTCCCTAATATGAAAGGTTTTTGTATTGAGAGCAATCTTGGTCGCTACATGGTATCTCGCTTAAACCTTGCTACAAAAGAGGTTAGAACTGCCCTTGATGAGTATAAGTTTAACGATGCAGCTAGTGTTATGTATAGATTTCTATGGAATGAATTTTGCGACTGGGGCATAGAACTCAGCAAGGCTGATAAGGGTTCTATTGTAGAACTTGGCGCTATCTTTAAAGAGGCTATGAAACTTCTACATCCTTTTATGCCCTTTATCACAGAGCATCTCTACCATGAACTCTCAGGAACCACGCTAGAGGACTCTGATTCTATCATGATATCCCCATATCCTACTAAGACAAAACAGAGAAAAGAAGAGAAAAAATTTGAGATAATCATGGATGCTATAGTCTCCATAAGAAGAGCGAAAGTTCTTGTTGATTTGGCAAACCAGAAGATTGCAAAGGCTTATGTGAAAATCGACGCTATCTCAGACAAAGATAGAGAGATGATGTTACCTTTTATCGCAAGACTTGCAAAGGTTGATGAAGTTGAATTTTGCGATGAAAAAATAGAAGATGCTGTGAGTGATATAGCTGATAGTTGTGAGACTTTTATTCCTACAGGAAGTATAGACTTAACTCCAATCATCTCTAAACTTACAAAGCAAGATGAAAAGCTACAAAAAGAGATAGATAAAATAAGCTCAATGTTAAACAATGAAAGATTTGTCTCAAATGCTCCACAAGATGTTTTAGATAAAAACCGTGAAGCACTAAGTGATGCTACTACTAAACAAGCTAAAGTAGTAGAACAACTAAATTCTCTTAAGATTTAAGAGTTCTTCTATCTAATTGCACTAAAACGAAGCCGTCCGTTTTCTAAAGAAACTCCGTTTTCTAAAGAAACTCCGTTTTCTAAAGAAACTCCGTTTTGTGGCAGGGACAAAATGTCCCTTGGAACCCTCTATTTAAAGCTACGAAAATAAATTTTCGAGATCTATATGTTATGATTATTTAGGGATATATACTAAAACATCGCTCTTTAGGCTTTGCATTAGGCTAGATGCAGTTGAGCCATAGAGAAATGAACCTGCATTATTTACACCATTTGAGCCTAAAACTACTAAGTCATTAGAGTTTTTAGATATATAGTTAGTTAGCGCATTAGTGATTCCTACCCTATCTTCTATAAGTTCTGCATCTTTTATATTGTTCTCTTTTACAAACTTATCAAATTTCTCTTGTTCATGTGCTTGTATCTCTTGCTCAATCCCATCTCTATTTTCATAATCATCGTTATATCTAAAAGCAATTTCACTCATTTTTTTATAAGCATAAACACATTTTATATTCTCTTGATGAAAAAATTCTTGAGAGAAGAGTAGACTCTTTTTCGATACTTCTGAGAGATCTGTAAAAGCCACTATATTTTTATACGCCTCACCGGAGTTACGCTTTACTATTAGAAGTGGAAGGTTACTTTTTTGTGCAATGTTGTGTGCAGTAGATCCTAGTATTGTAGTTGCAAAGTCTTTTTTCTCGTTTGCACCTATGATAATCATACAAGCATCTCTATCTTTTGCAAGCTCAATTACAAAGGCTGATGGTTTAGCTTGTTCGACTTCTATAGAGTAGTTTAAACCTTGAGTATTAACGTTTTCTAGCTCTTTTTCTATTGCTTTTTTAGCACTTATTTTTAGTTTTTTAATCTTGTCATCTTTAATAAATTTACCAAAAAAACCAGCATCAATTGCGTGAGCTATAGTAACTTTTGAGCTATTTCCTTTAGCCACTAAAAAAGCTCTATTTAACACTTCTTTTGCATTGTTTGAAATATCAAGTCCTACTACTATATCACTAAAATTTTCCATTCTTTTACACTCCATTATTTTTAAATTAATTGTATCACATTTAATACAATCATAGCTTATTTTTCTAGTACCTTGTCAGCCTTGACACAATACTATTAACACTTTGTGAAAATATCTCATTTAAAAAGGGCTCAATATCTTTAGAAGTATAAGATGGTGCTATCCACTTAGATGCTGCTTGTTTGAAGTTTTGAGTTATAGTAGATGCACCTCTTTTTATGGTAACTTCAAGTTCTACCACTCCTTTTAGATTTTTATCAAAACTTTTGTTGTTGTATATAAACTCTATCTTTTTAATACTTATATTTACAACTAATTTTGCCCCATTTTGTTTTGCTACGCTTTGAAATCCAGCCATTCTAAGTGCTACAAGAAGAGCATCATTATATTTTTTACTAAAGTCTTCTGTAGAGTATAATTCATACGATTTTTTATCACCCTCTAAGACATAGCCTATATTTCTTTTATCGACTCGTATATCTCTTATCGACTCAATAAAAACACTCTTTTTATCTTTTGCCAACTCACCTGTATATTGTGCATCATATTGTGATAACATCAAAGACTCATTTTTATATGAACAACCACTAAATATAACAATAGTAGCTAATAGTAATAATAAATTTCTCATTATCGTTCTCCAATTTTTATTTGATTCAAGTATAGCACAGCTTCTTATTTTTCAAGCAAAATTTCATTTGCCTTTAGTTATAATCCGCGAAATTTTAAAACCCCATAAAAGGCATCTAAAACTTGTTTGATTTAAAAAAGTACACATCAACAAACATCAAAAACGACATCTTATCTGGTTTGGTCGTAGCCGTAGCCCTAGTTCCAGAAGCCATTGCCTTTAGTTTTATAGCTGGAGTTAGTCCTGTTGTTGGACTCTATACTGCATTTATACTAGGACTTATTACTTCGCTTATAGGCGGAAAACCTGGAATGATTTCAGGTGCAACAGGAGCCGTAGCTGTGGTTTTTGTAGGCTTAGGCCTAGAAGCAAGTGAGATATTAGTAGCTAGTGGATTAGATAAAGAAGCAGTTGCGATGGGAGTTCTTCACTATATACTTTTAGCTACTGTTATTGCAGGACTCATACAAGTGAGCATCGGAATGTTAAAGCTCGGTAAATTTATCCGCCTAGTACCAACTCCCGCTATTCATGGCTTTGTAAATGGTCTTGCTATAGTTATAGCGACCTCGCAATTTAAATTTTTTGAATCTCAAGGCTACATGATGTACTTAATAGTAGCTATCACAATGCTTATCATGTATGCCCTTCCAAAGTTTACAAAAACTATTCCAGCGGGTTTAGTAGCTATTGTCACGGTAACTTTAGTAGTTTATTTTGCAAATATAGAGACCCTTTTACTAAGTGGTTTAGCAGATATGAGCGAGTTTGCAGGAGAACTTCCTAGTTTTGTTATTCCGCAAAATATATTAAGTCTAGATGCCATTATTTTGGTTCTTCCCTATGCTCTTATTGTCGCGCTTGTTGGCATTATTGAGTCACTACTAACTCTCTCAGTTTTAGATGAGCTTAGTAACACTAGAGGCTCTGCAAACAAAGAGTGTATAGCTCAAGGAACTGGAAATATCACTTGTGGTTTTTTTGGTGGTATGGCTGGCTGTGCGATGATAGGTCAAAGTATCATCAACTACACATCTGGCGGCATTGGAAGACTCTCCTCTTTTGTCGCAGCTCTAGGACTTATAATTCTTGTAGTCTCAATGAGCAGTGTTTTAAATGCTATTCCTGTTGCTGTTTTAGTTGGAATCATGTTTATGGTGAGCATTGGCACTTTTGAGTGGTCAAGCTTTTCCAGACTGAGTAAAATACCTAGAACCGATGCCTTTGTAATGGTTACTGTTACTGTTATTACTGTTTTTGAAGATTTGGCAGTTGCTGTTATTGCAGGTGTTATCATCTCAGCTCTTGCTTTTGCTTGGAAACATGCACGAATCTCTGCAAGAGTCTCAACAGAAGAAGATGGAACTAGAGTTTATGAGCTAGAAGGTCCACTATTTTTCGGCTCAGCTACAACTTTTGCGGATAATTTTGATATAGCTAATGATCCATTAAAAGTAGTTATTAGTTTTAAAGGTGCTAGGGTTATGGATAGTTCTGGAGTTGAGGCTATAGATGCCATCACTAAAAAGTATGAAGATGCAGGAAAACACCTACTTCTTAGACATCTCTCAGATGACTGCAAGACAATCCTTAAAAAAGCTGGACCATACTGCACTTATGAAGAAGATGATCCAACTTACAAAGTAGCTTATAACTACTAAAGAGACTTTTTAGTCTCTTTTTACAACTACAAAACTCTCTGGATTTATAAATCTATACTTTGGCATACTTTGACCAATGTTTGAGTTTATATATGTTGGATCTGCCACTATATACTTTTTCTTATTGGCCTCTATACTATCTCCACTCATTGGGATATAAAGTGCTGTAGCCATATGATCTTCATACTTTATACCTAAGACACTCACTTCAAAAAGCTCTTTTACAAGGTATGAGTAGAGTGTAGCTCTATCTTCACAATCAGACTTATCATAGTAGAGAGTCTCAGCTGCAAACATAACTTTTTCTCTTGAGAATTGCTCTTCATCTGTCTCATATATAAAAGATTTTTGTACAAAATGAAGTACAAAATTCATAGCATCACTAGTGCTCATTCCATCTACATACTTTTTTATATCTTTTGCAATAGAAGCGTAGGTTCTCTCATCAAGTGGAGCATTAAAAAAAGTCTCGTAGTCAGCCTGTGGATATGTTGCCATAAAGTCTATTAGATTTTGATTGTACTCAAAGAAAAGAGTATAGTCTTTAGAGTAGTTTTGGAAATTTAGAGTTTTAGACTTCAAATCTATCTTAAAATTTGGCAAGCTCTTTAGTGCTAAATCAAGAGGCTTTGTGGCATCTGGATAGTCTTGTTTATATGAGTAGAGTCTTCCCACACTTCCCTTAGCATAATTTGATACTACATAGTATTTTTTGTTGCCAAAGCTATAGTTTGGAGTAGCATATATGATTTTTTCAGAGTAGTGCATAAGCACCACATGGCTATTAGCTAGCCCAACTTTAACTGCGTATCCAAGTTTGTTAAAGATAAACCAACTAAGCAAGTTTGAATCATCACTGTTTGGATGAACTTGTTTTGAAATCTCTCTTACAAGTAAGTAAATACCCCAGTCATTGAGGTTCATTGAGATTGATACCTCTTTTATATCTCTTATAAGAGTATCATAATCACTAGATGCACAACTACTAAAAAAGTTCACAATTCCATCTTTGTTTTGTGGATAAAACCGAGCACCCTTCATATCTTTTGCAATATCAAAGGCAAGATAAGTCCCAAAAAAATCAAAGCTTATCTCTTTTTTAACAAGCTCTATTTTTTCTTCTTGCTTTGGTATTTGCGCCTCTGGTGTAAACTCTTTAACAACTACTTCAAGCTCTATCTCTTTTTTTTCATCTTCTTTGTAGATTATCAACTCTTTAGGAGGTTTTATCTCTATACTAACTATTGGTCCAGCACTTTTTGGCTTTATCTCTTTTACTTGTGGAAATATTTTTGGTTTTGGTTTTTCATAAAGTGGTACGCTTTTATAGACATTGTAAGCTTCCCATTGCGCTTTTAAGTGTTTATTAAACGCATTATCTCTCTCATCTTTATACTTTGAAAATGATTCTGATTGAGTTCTTTTAAAATCTTCAAAATTACCAGCTCCCATAAGAGGCAGAGCTAGTAAAAAAGATGATATTAGTAGGTTAAAATGGCCAAGCGGCTTGAATGATTTTGGTTCCCCATCCCTGTTTTGTTGCACGGTCGATATCTCCTTGAGTTCGGTAAAGAATCTTAGCCTCGCTCATTTGAGCTGAATCTATTTTGTTGTGTTGATCTATATCGTATGGGCGAATAACACCACTTATCTGTATAATCTGTTTTTGGTCATCAACTAAAATCTCTCTTTTTCCAGAGATAAAATAATTTCCATTTTGCATAACTTTTACTATCCTAGCTGTGACAGTAGTTGTAAAAGAGGCATTTTTTGTTGCACTTCCACTCCCTGCAAAATTACTACCTGAAGCTCCAGTAAAACCTATATTAGTTAGTCCATTTAGCTTGTTTGCATAAGAGCTAACAGCTGCGTTATCTCCACCTGCTACAAAAGTACCACCACCTAAATTTGAGCTATCTTCTTTGCTAAGATCTTTAGCTGCGTTTGATGAGCTCTTTGCATTTTCAGATATAACAACTCTTACTATATCATTGACATGCATAGCTTTATGGTCTGAGAAGAGAGGGTTATCCCCTTGTCCAAATATGCTTCCCGTAGAGACATAGTCTTGCTTATCTTCTTTTGCTGGCATCTGTTCTACATACGCAGGTGGTGCAAAGTCTATCTCTGGTTCTGTAAGGTTTGCTGTACAACCAGTCAAAAAAAGTATAGCGTAAATAGGCATTGTAAATATTAAAAACAGTTTTTTCATAGTAATCTCTTTTGGCTAGTGTATTTTGCTATAATACTAGCAAAAATAGTTCCAAAGGATAGGCATGAGCTTAAGAGAGAAAATAAACCAAGATTTAAAAGAAGCTATGAAAGCAAAAGATACAAAAAAAAGAGATGCGCTGCGCCTTTTGATGAGTGCACTTAAGCAGATAGAAGTCGATGAGAGAAAAGAGTTGAATGATGAAGATGTTATAAAAATAATTCAAACACAGGTAAAACGAAGAAATGACTCTGCAACTCAGTACAAAGATGCTGCTCGTGAAGATTTGATGCAGATTGAACTCGATGAGATTGCTATCTACACCCCTTATCTCCCGGTTCAACTAAATGATGATGAACTAGCATCTGCACTAAGGGATATCATCTCTAAAGTTGGAGCTTCAACTATGAAAGATATAGGAAAAGTTATGGGAGTAGCTTCAAAAGAGTTAAGCGCTAAAGCTGACGGAAAAAGAATAAATGAGTGTGTAAAGAGTCTATTAGGTTAGTCCTCTAAAGCTCTACAAACCTTGCTACACCTCTCCTGAGGTGTAACTAATTATTACTTTTTAACCAAACTTTAGTTTTTTTAGAGCTGCCTCTTCATCATCTTGGCGCATTAAAGATTCACCTACAAGAAAAGCATCTACTCCAGCTTTACTTAAATCCTCTAACTGACCATGCTCATAGATGCCACTCTCTGCAACAATAATTTTACCATTTGGAATCATCGGTATTAACTCATAAGAGAGGTTCATATTCATCTCAAATGTTTGTAAGTTTCTGTGGTTTATCCCTATGATATCGCTTCCTGCATAGATTGCTTTTACTAAGTCAGTTTTATCATGAACTTCAACCAAAGCTTCCATACCTAAGTGTCTTGTATATCCTAAAAGCTCTTTTAACTCGCCCTTACTAAGCGCTGCAGCAATAAGCAAGATAAAGTCAGCTCCATGAACCATAGCTTCTAAGATTTGATACTTTGAGACTATAAAATCTTTTCTTAAAAGTGGGATGCCAACATAACGCCTAATACCACCTAAATAGTCAAGTGATCCTTGAAAAAAATGAGGTTCTGTTAGCACTGAGATAGCACTAGCTCCACCTCTCTCATAAGCTTGAGCAATAGAGAGTGGATCAAAATTTTCTCGAATAACACCCTTAGATGGAGAGGCTTTTTTAACTTCTGCTATTATCCTATATGGGTCTTCTTCTGTTGCCTTTAAGAAAGGAATGACGTCCCTTGGAGCTCTTGCATTAAAAGCAAGAGAGCGACCTAACCAGTCGAGCGAAAACTCTTTTTCTCTCTTTATTAAGTCCTCTTTAGTTTTTTTAATAATGTCGTCTAAAATCATCTCTTCTTTTTTCCCTTTTCTTGTTTTTCTTTACATTTTTTTATAGCTTTTAAGTGTTTAACAACCTCTATATCATCTCCACCCTCTAGTTTTACAACTCTAGAGATGACCTTATAAGCTTTTGCGCAATCTCCAAGTTTATAATATCCCCACGCTAAAGAATCAAGATAGTAAGCTGAATTTGGCTCAATTTTTAAAGCCTCTCTAACATAGTTCATTCCTTCTTTTATGTTGATAGAGTGGTCTATTAAGAGATATCCTAGATAGTTTAGATATAACGCTTTTTTATCTCCTGCTACAGCTTTTTTTAGTTTAGCTATAACTGATGAGAGCATCTCCTTGCTGTTTTTATCTTTATATCCCTCATATTCAAAGATGGCGCTTTGTGCTAAGTAGTTTGAATCGCCTCTTTCTTCATAGAGTTTTTTCGCCAAAAGTGCTGCATCTGGGTAATTTTTGGAGTTTATATAGACTTGCAGAAGCAGATCATCATCAACTCCACTATCTTGCAAAAAACTCATAAGTTTTAAAAAATCTTTCTGATAAGCGTAAATTTGGACTATTTTTTTTGCAATCTCATCATTTTTCTCTAACTCATAAAATCTAAGATATATAGACAAAAGTCCATCAACATTGTTTTCATTTGAGTAAAAACCTATAAGTCTTGTACAGATTATTCTAGAACAACCATGAACCCTAGCATGAGTCTCAAGTTGTGCTATTGCATCTTTGTTTCTTTGTAGATTTACATATAAAATAATAGAAATTTTATCAAGAATTTTTTCATTATAATCTTTAGTATAGGCACTCTCTAGGTATTTTACTGCAGTATCAAACTTCTTTTGCTTCACATATATCTCACTAACTAAGAGATAGTCATCTACTTCTTTTGACTTCTCGACCAGTGCGAGTGCTAACGCCCTAGCCTCTTGTAGTTTTTCATCATTTATAAGAGCTATAATTTTTATTCTAACGAGTTTAAAATCTTCTAGCTTCTCCCCAATCTCTGCATCTACTCTCTGTACAGCTCTCTCATACTTTTGTGCAAAGAGGTCATTTTGAAGCGACTCATATAGATACTCTTTTTTATTTGATTTTTCATAAAGTGTGTTAAATATACTCGAAGCTGCATCGTGTTGCTTAAGCTCTTCGGCTCTTAGAGCAAAGAGTATAAGGGCATCTTCTTGCTCAAAAACTTTTTCATTTGGTTTAACTTCGGCATCTGCAAATTTTACAAAACAACCACTAAATAACAGTGCTAAAGATAGAGATAAAATTATTTTAATCATCATCACTTCCTAATATTATTCCAGGACATTCAAGTTGGAGCTCATCAATCCTATTTTTAAAATAATCCCAAAATGGAAAAGTTCTACATTGAAGTGGGCGAGCCTCATAAACCATGCATCCATTTGTTGCTGAGTCATAAAATATACACTCATAAGAGTCACCAATTTTTCGCTCTTTTATGGAGAACTTAAAACCCTCTCTATATAGATACTCTTTTACAAACTCTTTGATACCTAAATTTAAATAACTACTAATATCTTCTATTTCACTCTTATTTACAAAGATATATCCACTCTCGCCAGTACAGCATCTGCCACCACATGTTAAACAAGCTGATGGATCAAAAGCGTAAGAAAAACCCTCTTTTTTCATTAAAGTTGACATTTTATACTCTGCGAAGAAGCTTTTTTATATATCTCTTTTACCTCTTGTGTAAACTCACCTGCTTCAAAGCTAATAAGCGGTTTGTCGATATTCATTAGAGATAAAGAGCCGTTTCTAACATGTATCATTACTAAGCTAGCTCCCTTATTTATTTTTGGATGAACAAAACGTACATTGATTGCTCTTAGTTTAAAACGCTCAAGTTCAACACAAATAAGTCCAAACTGAGATGCATCATAACAAAAGATGAAATGAGATCTAGGTTTTAAAAGTTGTGAGACCTTTTTAAAAAAGGCTCTCAATGGTAAGTTGATATTATACCTTGCATTAAATAACATCTCATTTTTACTCACTGATATGTTATCACTATAAAATGGTGGATTTGAGATAATATAGTCAAATTTCTCACTATCCTCAAAATCTAGGAAATCTTTTTTGTGTATTTTGTAGGCGATTTTATTTACTCTTGCATTTATAGTTGCATACTCAACAAAGGCATCTTGCTTCTCTATAGCTTCGAGCGTAACTTTAGGATTATCTCTTGCAACTAAAAGTCCTAGAACACCACAACCAGAACCAACGTCTAAGACTCTGCCTTTGGGATTAAATGAGTTTATAAAGTCATATAAAAATATAGAATCACTATTGTAGCAATAGCCAATTTGGGGTTGGTAAAGTAACATCTACACCCTTTTTTTAGTATAATTGTGAAATTATACCCAATAAGCGAGGGAGTTCTTCGCACAAGGAAAAAACAATGATTATTATACCTGCACGACTTGCATCTACTAGATTTCCACAAAAGGTTCTAGCTGATATTGGTGGATTGCCTATGGTTGTAAGAACTGCAAAGAGGGTTGAGCATCTAGACCGAGTTGTAGTTGCTGCAGATGATGAGGCAATTATAAGAGTTTGTAAGGAGCACAATATTGAAGCTAGGCTCACTTCAACTACACATAAAAGCGGAACAGACCGCATAAATGAGTGTGCAAATATTTTAAATCTTGCTGATGATGAGATTATCATAAATGTGCAAGCTGATGAACCTTTTATAGAGCCAGAAGTTGTAGAATCACTTATATCAAAACTCAAAGAGCTACAAAAAAAAGATGAAGAGTTTATCATGGGAAGTTGTTTTAATGCCATAAATGCAGAATCAGCAGAAGATCCAAACTTAGTAAAAGTGGTGCTAGATGATGCAAATAACGCCATCTACTTCTCAAGATCTCTTATTCCATATAACAGAAGTGGTAGAGCTACATATTTTGGGCATATTGGCATCTATGGGTTTAGTAAAAAAAGTTTAAAAGAGTTTTGTAATCTAAGTGATGCTCCTATAGAAGATATAGAGGGATTAGAGCAACTTCGTGCCATCTATCATCAAAAAAAGATAACAATGTTAAAAGTGTCAAGTACAGGATTTGGAATAGATACGCCAGAAGATTTAGCAAAAGCTATGGAGATATTTTTGTAGATTTTCAAGAAAAAGATATAGATAGTTTTGGAAGATTTAGTTTTGTTAAAGTGTGGGGTTTTTTTAAGCCTAAAACCCTCTAAACATCGTGAAGAATGCCATTGGTTAGCATTCCTAAAATTCGAGGATCCTAAATTTAAAGGAACCTCGAATTTGTTCGAAGACTAGGTATTTTAAGAAGTTTGATTAGATATTGTCTCTAATACCTAAATCTGATACTAATTTCATATAAGCATCTTTATTTTTCTTTTTAAAATACTTCATTAAACGACGACGTTGACCAACTAATTTTAGTAGTCCTAGTCTTGATGCATGATCTTTTTTAAATTGTTTTAAGTGCTCTGTTAATTCACTAATTCTTGTTGTTAAAAGTGCGATTTGAACTTCACTTGAACCTGTGTCAGTCCCTGAGCGACCGAATTTTGTTACAATTTCTTGTTTTTTAGCCGAATCTAAAGCCATAATAGCCTCCTGATGGGTATAATAATCTAACATCCACACTAAGAGTAGTGTAAAGTTGAAGCGAAATTATATCTTATCTACATTAAAGTAGGTTTAGGTTGGCTAAAGTAATAGCCTTGTGAGTTCTCAATCCCTAACTCTTTTACCTTGTTGAAAATCTTTTCATTCTCAACAAACTCAGCAATAACTTCTATATTCATTCTCTTAGCAAAGTCGATTATAACTTTTGTAATAATTTCTGAGTTTTTATTATGAATTATCTCTTTTATAATAGAGCCATCTATTTTAATGAAGTCAGCTTCAAGACGCATAAGATACTCAAAGTTAGAATAACCTGTTCCAAAGTCATCTATAGCTATCCTACATCCAAGTAGTTTTACATTTTTTATAAACTTCTGTATCTCGTAAAAATTCTCTATACTTTCAGATTCAACTATTTCAAAAATAACTCTATCAGATATGTTATATATAGCTAGCATCTCTAAGATATACTCACTTATCTCTTTATCTACAATATCATCTACGCTTAAATTTATAGAGAAATCAAAATCATTTTCTCTAAAATTCTCAAAACTCTTTTGGATAACTATCTTGGTTAGCTGCTTATAGAGTTTGGCTTTTTTTGCTATCTCTAAGAAAAAGTATGGAGTTATAACATTTCCATGCTCATCTATAAGTCTTATAAGTGACTCATACTTGTTAGCTTTTAGAGTATTGTTATCTACTATAGGCTGAAAATAAAGAACTATTCTATCGTTTTTGATAGCATCTTTTATCCTCTTAGTCCAAAGCATATTATTTTCGTACTCTTCATCTAAACTCATACTCTTATCATAAACCATAAGGTCTTTTGAACCTCTTCTTGCAATCTTTAGAGCCATATCTGCTGTAACATGTAACTTTTCTTTTTCTTCAAAAGATATGCTTAGGGTCGCACTTAGCTCTATAGTTTCTCCTTGGACCTCATATATGTGTGAGTTTATAAATTTAACTATATTTTGAGCTTTTTGAACAACTGAGTGCACTTGCATATCATTTGCTAGTATTGCAAACTCATCTCCACTAACTCTATAGATTTTTAAATTTTCATTTACTTCACATATCTCTTGTAATTTTCTTGCAAACTCCACTAAAATATCATCTCCAAGCTCATGTCCATAAAAATCATTTATCTGAGAAAAATTATCTATATTTATTAAAATTAGAGATATGTTTTTAGCATTAGCGCTCTCTTCTTTTAGGGCATTTCTATTTCCTAGCTTTGTAAGGGAGTCTGTATTTGCTAAGAGCTTAAGTTCATTTTTTTGCTCTACTAACTCTGTGACATCGTGTCTTATGGAGATATATTCTGTAATCTCTCCCTTTGCATCTCTGATTGGAGCTATAGTCGCATCTACCCAGTAAAAAGTTCCATCTTTTTTTATGTTTTTAAGCCTGCCGTTCCAAGTCCCTTTTCTAATTGTAGCTCGCCATAATCTTCTTTGTATAGCTTCTGAGAGTGTTCTATCTCTTAAAACATTATGATTTTTACCTACAATCTCTCTAGGAGTATATCCGCTAATCTTGCAAAAATTTTCATTTAGATAGCTTATATTTCCATTTAAGTCAGTTTTTGAAACTATCAAGTTGCTATCTATTGCATCTTTATAACTCTCTAAAAAGGAGAGTGAATTTTTGAGCTCTTTTGTTCTATCTTCTAACTCTTCTTCTAAATCTAGTCGCAATTTTGAGAAGTATCTTATAAAGTAAAAAGCTATAGTAGAGATAATTACCACAAGTATCAAATCATAAATGAGTGAGCCAAAAAACTGCTTATTTATGATTTGTTCTACATGTTTTGTAGGTATTTTTACACTTATTATTCCTCGTACATCACCGAGTTTATAGTCATAAGCCTTATCATATATATCTGCTATAAACTTAGGAGCCTTTGCTTTTTCTCCATGACAGCTTAAACATTTTTGCTCAATTTTTAGAGGCGTAGCATATTGATAAAACTTATCTTCACGCTCGAAATATTCATCTTCTTTTGGATTACTCTTAAAATATTCTATCGCCTTTAATTCATAATTATCTGCTTGGTTATTAGCATTTCTCGCCCTATCACTAACTGTTTTCATCTCAATATGGAGCTTATTTGTTTGTGAAAAATTATTTGAAATATCTACTGCTGAGTAGGCAGGTAACCCTGGAAGTGTTTTTGCATCTAAGTGTATGATATCTTTTAGATATAGATCTTGATAGTAGTCTCTATGTGTCATATATAGGGCGTAAACAAGCTTAGCCTGCTGAGATATAAAGGCTTCGACACTAGCCTTATTCTCAAAATAGTTTACACTCACTCTAGCAAGTGCTATAACTAAAAATACAATAGGTACAATGATTATTAATCTTTTAGATATTATTTTAAATGTCATGCGGACATTATACTGACTTTTAAATTTATCAAACTTAAATTATATTCAACTTTTTAGGATATAATCTTTTTAATTATTCAATTTATCTCAATTCATAAAGCAACCTAATATGTTAATAACTCGTGCAAGCGAATACGCAATACTCTCTCTAATAGTTTTAACAAAAGCTACATCTGCTGTAGATAGTGATACTCTCTCAAAACAACTATCTATTCCTAAGAGTTTTTTGGCAAAAATCTTACAAGCCCTAGCCAAAAAAGGCATCTTAAAGTCTTACAAAGGTGTAAATGGCGGATTTATGCTCAACAAAGATCCAAAAGATATAAGTATGTTAGAAATAATGAGCGCAGTTGAGGGTAAAGCTCCAACTGTTTTTGATTGTTCACCATCTATGCAAGATTGTCCAAAAGACAAAGCCGTTTTTTGCTCTATTTGGCCTTTTTTGCATAAATTACAAGGCAAGATTGACACCTTTTTGGCTGATTTATCTCTTAATGATATTTTAGAGTAGCATCTTGGCAAGAAAACTTACCACCAGAGAGCAGATTGGAACAGTACTAAATTTTCTAATCGGTCAAAGAGATTTAAGTGTAGTTGTTTTTGTAATGGCAATACTTGCTATCATTATAGTACCTCTTCCATCTGGACTTTTAGACCTTTTTCTTACTATCTCCATGGCTCTTGCTGTTTTGATTTTGCTCATTTCACTATATGTCCCAAAACCAACAGATTTGACAACCTTTCCAACACTGATTCTCATCTTAACTCTATTTAGACTCTCTTTAAATATTGCTACAACTAGGATGATTTTAAGTCATGGACATGAGGGACCAGAAGCTGTTAGTAGCATCATAACAAGCTTTGGAGACTTTGTTGTTGGCGGAAATTACGTTATTGGTATCGTAGTATTTTCAATCTTAGTTCTTATTAACTTTATGGTAATTACAAAAGGTTCTACTAGAGTTGCAGAGGTTGCAGCTCGTTTTACACTTGACTCGATGCCAGGTAAACAGATGGCAGTAGATGCAGACTTAAATGCTGGACTTATTGATGATGCCGAAGCTAAGCAACGCCGTGCAGAAATCCTCCAAGATGCTAACTTTTATGGGGCGATGGATGGATCGTCTAAGTTTGTTAAAGGTGATGCTGTAGCTGGTATTATCATCACTCTTATCAATATTATCGGCGGATTCCTTATAGGTGTTTTTCAGCACAATATGAGCGTATCAGATAGTGCTGCAACATTTACTCTTCTTACTATTGGTGATGGTTTGGTTGGACAGATTCCAGCTCTTATCATCTCAACTGCGACTGGTATTATGATAACTCGCTCTTCTGGCGAGGGGGACAACTTCGCAGAGGGCACAATAAACCAGATGATAGGAAATTCAAAAATTCTTATGATAGTTGGTTTTATCATGATACTTTTTGCTTTAGTACCTGGTCTGCCTACTGCATCTATGGGCTTAGTTGGTATTTTATTTTCACTTCTTGGTTGGTCTATATATAAATATGATAGAGGTGAACTTAGCATCCTTGATGTGAAGAAAATTCTCTCACCAAAAGCCCAAGAAGAACAAGCAAAAAAGGCTGGTGAGTCTAAACCTAAAAAGACAAATGAGGAGATAGCAAAAGAGGAAGAAGCAGCACTTGAAGATATATTAAAAGTAGAGATGCTAGAACTCACTCTTGGCTATCAACTCATAAGATTGGCGGATAGTTCTCAAGGTGGAGATTTACTAGAGAGAATCCGCTCCATGAGAAGAAAAATAGCAGCAGATTTTGGATTTTTAATGCCTCAAGTTCGCATCCGTGACAACTTGCATCTACAACCAGAGCAATATCAAATACTACTCAAGGGCATCTCTATAGGTGAAGGTTCTATAAAACCTGATAAATTTTTAGCCATGGATAGTGGAATGGCGACTGGTGATATAGATGGAGAGGCCACAAAAGAGCCAGCTTTTGGTCTAGATGCACTTTGGATAAATCCTGATCAGAAAGAAGATGCCATTATAAATGGCTACACGGTAGTTGATCCTGCTACTGTAATTTCTACTCATATGAGTGAGCTTGTAAAGAAAAATGCACAAGATATGCTTACTCGCCAAGAGGTTCAAGCTCTTATAGATAAGATAAAAGTTGATTTTCCAGTTATCATTGATGATGTTTTAAAGGTTGCTTCTATTGGGCTTATTCAAAGGGTTTTAAAAGCGCTTCTACATGAAAAAATCCCTCTAAAAGATATGCTAAGCATCTTAGAGACTATCGCTGATATTGCAGAGTACACAAAAAATGTTGAACTTATAACTGAACAAGTTCGCTCAAAACTCTCTCGCGTCATTACGCAGATGTATTCAGGCGATGATGGAGTTATAAGACTACTTACATTTGACACAAGTTCAGAGCAGATGATGCTTGAAAAATCTCAAGAAAAAGATGGCATAAGAAACTTGATGTTAAGTGTTGGAGAGATAAATCAACTCATCCAAGCTACAAGTGCAAAAGCTCATGAACTCCTACAAAAAGGTATCTCGCCTGTTGTAATCATAGTTGACCCTCAGCTTCGTCGCGGAATTGCAGAGATATTTGAGCGGTTCTCTTTAGATGTAGTGACTCTCTCTCATGCAGAGATAGATTCTAGTGCTACTTTTGAGGTTATGGGTTCCATATCAATTCAAGTATAGACAAATAGTGTTATAATAAATCCCAAGGAAAATAATGAACAATAAAACAATCCACCATCTCTCACACATAGACCTAGACGGTTATAGTTGTCAACTAGTTATGAAGTTTACTCCATATAAAATCTTTAACTACAATGCAAATTATGGAGCAGAAGTTAAACAAAAATTAGAGCTTATCTTAGAAAACATATCTAAAGAAAATGCTCCTGCGATGGTACTCATCACAGATTTAAACTTAACATTTGATGAGTCAAGATGGCTTAACAATGAAGTAATTAAGATGAATGACGATAAAAATGATATCAAGCTAGTTTTGCTTGATCACCATGGAAGTGGAGAGGATAGTGCTAATAAATATGAGTGGTACTTTCTTGATACTTCAAGATGCGCAACTAAGATTACTTATGATTACGTACAAGAAAATTTTGAATTTGATGAACCTCTTTGGATGAACAAGTTTGTAAATGCTGTAAATGCTGTTGATCTGTGGAAACAAGAAGAGGTTGAAGCTTTTGAATATGGTAAAGTTTGTATGCGTCTTGTTACTGAGAGTAGGGAGTTAAATAGAATAATGTTTGCAAATGATGATAACAACTATAAACTCTCACTACTACTAGAATCTACGAAATATCTCGATGAAGTAGATGCACCGATACTCTTAGATGAAAAGATTCATCAGCTAAAAAAAGAATTTTTTATGCGTGAGAACAACGACACCTTAGATAATCTAGCAACAAAATATATAGTTGAACTATTGGGAAGTGTAAGAGATGAAAAAACCATCTACTACAAAGGTTATAGAGGATATTTAAGCTATGGGGTTGGAAACACTTCTATCATCGGAAATGGCTTTTTACTTGCCTACCCTGAATATGATTTTATAGTAGATGTTAGCTATAGAGGTACAATGAGTCTTAGAGCAAATAACAATGTAAGCGTATCTTTAATCTCAAAAGAGTGGGCAAATGGGGGAGGACATCCTAATGCTGCAGGTGGCAGAATCATAGGTTTTAAAGAGCAGTATCGCTACGATAAAGTAAAAATGCAGATAGAAAAAATCATAAATGACAAAGAAGCCATTGCAGGCGATTTAGAATACAAAAAAGAGGATTAATTTTTTTCAAAATACCTCTCAACTCCATTTGCTAAACCTAAGGCTAGTCTCTTCCTATAAGTGGGATCTACTAGTCTTTTAGCCTCTGCTGGGTGTGAAATAAAACCTACTTCAACTAAAACAGCTGGCATCTGAGCTCCTACTAAAACCCAAAAAGGACCCTCTCTTACTCCACCATCTTTTACCTTATAGTTTTTGTTTAACTCACCTAACATTCCTCTTTGCAAGTCAATTGCTAGTTTATTAGATGCAACTATTTTATGAGAGCTTAGAAAGTTTAAAAAGGTATCTTTACCATATTTGTTCATCTCACTCAGGTCTGCTGAGTTCTCTTTTGCAGCAACTCTTTCAGCCCTTTTAGACCTTGATGGAGATAAGAAGTAACACTCTATCCCCTCAGCCTTATGTGCATTTTTTTTATCCACTGCATTTGCATGTATACTTACAAAAACATCAGCTTTTTTCTTATTAGCAAAGACTGTCCTCTCGCTTAATTTTAAATATTTATCGCTATCTCTTGTCATATAAACTCTATATCCGCGAGCTTTTAAGATATTTTTTAGCTCTTTAGATATCTCATATACTACAACTTTTTCTCTATAGTTTTTATAGCCCACTGCTCCTGGGTCTTTGCCGCCATGACCTGCATCTATAACTATGGTCTTATCTCTATCCACTCTTTTAGGTGAGCTTGGTTTTTTTGTATTTGCAACAACATTTTTTATACTCTTTGCGCTCTTATTTTTAGCTGATGCCACCATATGAACAACAAGCTCATCACTATCTTTTTTAAAACTGATACGCACCTTTTGGCTATCTTCTATAACTAATCTTAGTGTATTTGAATTATATTGGGCAATTTTAATTCTATCTATATTTTGTCTATTTAGACTTTGTGAATCTGTAAGCATAGATGCATGAATATCAAAGACATATCTATATCTCTGCTCTTTTGCATCGTAGAGTGTGAAGTAGTTTATTTGATTATTTAGTAGTTTTTTGTCAAACTTTAAGACAAGCCTATCATCTCGCCATTTTATATTTTGCAACTTATGTGATGAAGTTATTTTAATATTTTGATTTTCAATCTGTTTAGGTTTTTGCTCTTGTTTTGGAGCTTTATATGAAGATACTTTAGGTTTTTTATTTGCCAGCTCTTGTTCATATTGCGATATATCTATATGAAGCGCTTTTCCGCTTTTAACTATCCCTTTTAATGCACTAGTTTTGAGTTTTTCATCTTCTGACATTATGGCACGAAGATATAGGTTTTTGTAGTCATTATAAGCTCGAAAGTGATTTGATTTTGAGTCACTTTTCATAAAGCCATCAGCTCTTTTTAAAAGCTCTCTATCACTTTGTGCGTAGATGGATATAGCAATGATAATAATAAGAGCTAAAATACGCTTCATAAACTACTATTCGCCTTGAATAAGCTTGTTCATTAACTCTTTTACTGAAATTATCTCATTTAGTCTATAGCCATTTGTTCCTGAGAAAAAGAGACCTGTCTCCATATTTCCCAAATAGGCATCGCTGAGTCTATCTGCTATACAAAAACCAACTACTTTAGCCTCTTCACCGCGGTTACATGGCTTTACACAGTTAGATATACACTTAATCGCTGGTCCTTCTCTTTTTTCTACTAAGCGAGTTAGATTTGTAACTATGCCTTGGGCTGGATATCCAACAGGCGAGCCCATAAGTTGTATATCCTCTTTTTTAGCATGTAAAAGTACATCTTTAAAGTTTTGATGAGCATCGCACTCATGAGTCCCAATAAAGCGAGTTCCCATCTGAACAGCTGATGCACCAAGTGAGAGCATCTGCTCAATATCACTCTTATCCCAAACTCCACCAGCTGCGATCACTGGTATGTCTCCCCATAGAGCAGCCTCTTCCACAACAGGACCTACGATATTTTCTAATTGATTTTCTTCTAAGGCACACTGCTCATAAGTAAAGCCCTGATGTCCACCACTCTTTGGACCCTCTACAACTACTGCATCTGGGAGCCTGTTATATCTTTTTTCCCATCTCTTACAAATAATTTTTAAAGCCTTTGCAGATGAGACTATTGGAACAAGTGCAACATCTGGATAACCCTCAGTAAATTCTGGCATATTTGTAGGAAGTCCTGCTCCAGTTATAATGATGTTAGCTCCACCTTCACAAGCATCTCTTACTACTCTACCATAGTCATTTATAGCGTATAGAACATTTACAGCTAAAGGTTTGTCTGCACATATTTTTCTTGCATTTGAGATGATTTTTTTAAGTCCTTCACTAGAGTAGAAATTTACTTCACTCAAAGGTCTATTTGAGACAAGTTTTTTAGCATGGACTTTGTCTTCGTAGTAACCAGTACCAACAGCACTAATAACTCCTAAACCGCCCTCATAAGACACAGTTCCAGCTAACTTATCCCAGCTGATTCCAACACCCATCCCACCTTGAACTATAGGGTGTTGTATTGTATACTTTCCAATTTTTAATGACTTAAAACTCATCTAATTAACCTTTAATTTTGCAAACTTTCTTTTTCCAACTTGGAGTATATACTCGCCTTTTATAAGTTGTAGTTCTATATCTGAAATTTTTTCTTGATTTATTTTAACAGCACCTTGCTTAATATCTCTTCTAGCTTGAGAAGTAGATGATTCAAGGTTACAATCAACTAAGGCTTTTGCTATCCAGATCTCACCATCGGTGCTAAACTCCTCTATCTCAGTAGGAATTTGGCTCTGTGCATGAACTTTTTGAAACTCTTCTTTTGCCGCTTTTGCTAACTCAGGAGTATGATATCTTGTAGTTATCTCTAGTGCTAGGTCTTCTTTAACGCTCTTTGGATGAAGCGAGCCATCAACTACACCAGCTTTTAGAGCTTCTATCTCATCAAGAGTTCTTGTACTTAGTAGCTCGTAAAATCTCCACATAAGTTCATCAGAGATGCTAAGGATTTTGCCATACATATCGTTAGCTTCATCTGTGACTCCGATGTAGTTGTTTAGTGATTTACTCATCTTCTGCACGCCATCAAGACCTTCAAGTATAGGCATCATAAGTACAGCTTGCTGTTTTTTCAGATCATAAACTTTTTGGAGTTGTCTTCCCATCAAAAGATTAAATTTCTGATCAGTTCCACCAACTTCTATATCGCTTTTAAGATGCACACTATCATAACCTTGAAGAAGTGGATATAAAAATTCACTAACAGCTATTGGTGTATTTCCTGCATATCTTTTTGAAAAGTCATCACGCTCAAGCATTCTTGCTACTGTTAGAGTAGATGCAAGCTCGATCATCCCAACAGTTCCTAGAGAGTTCAACCAACTTGAGTTATATACTATATCTGTCTTACTCTCATCTAAAATCTTAAAAGCTTGTGTAGTATAACTTTTTATATTTTTTTCTATATCTTCTTTACTTAAAATCTTACGAGTTACACTCTTTCCACTAGGATCTCCGATAGCCGCCGTGAAGTCACCTATAAGAAACTGAACTCTAGCTCCATACTTTTGAAAGGTCGCCATCTTTTGAAGTAAAACTGTGTGACCAAGATGCAAATCTGGTGCAGTTGGGTCAAAACCAGCCTTTAGTGTAAAAGTTTTTCCCTCATCAAAATAAGCCTTTAATAACTTCTCAATTCTCTCTATATCTATAATCTCAGCACAACCTCTTTGTATCTCTCTTAGAGCCTCTTGTAACATATCTTTTTCCTAATTTTCTAATTTATATATTTTTCTGGCTCAAAGAGCCTAGCTTTAGTAGCCTAAACGGCCAAAGCGCAACAAATTTAACGATACGCATCATCTGTACGAATGAGATGAATGACTTTTATTTTTTGCTCCATTCTAGCACGAAGTGAGTTAATATCAGCTTCTTTTGACTCAAAACCAAGCTCACAATATCTTGAAGATTCGCTCTTATTTTTTCCTAGTTCTATGGAGTTAATATCTATATTTAACTTCACTAAAAAGTTTAGAAACTCAGCTAAAGTTCCTTTTCCACTATGCAGAGAAACTATCATATTGTAGTTATAAATATTTTGTCTCTCCCATCTAACAAAGAGCATCTTCTCATTTGCTTCTAGTTTTTTGATAGCAGTTTTACACATCTTATGATGCACATAAGCTTTTGATTTTTCTAAAAAAGCAACTATCTCATCACCAGCTTTTGGATGACAACAGTAATCAAAAACAACATCGCTAATGTGTGAGTTGCTAAATAGCTCAACACCTTTTATATTGTAAGATTTTAACTTAAATCTATGACGAGTAAGAAATCTTTTAAACCTTGAGTTTTTACTAATTTCTAAAGTATATCTATGCATGACTTCACGGAGTAGCTCTATATCTGATGGAATATTTGCTCGTCTATCAAAGTTGTTTCTATCAAACCACTCTTCAACTCTTGAGTTGTTTAGTTTCATTGCAGTGGCTACAATATTTACGCTTGATTTTGCATTTATATCTCTAAGTCTTGCATTGCAGTTTAACCGCATATTTGTTTTAGCCTTAGATGTCTTTACCGCATCTATCCAAGAGCATCTAGTAATAATATCATCAGACATATTTATCTTTACTATGTCCCCATTTTGCAGTTCACTCAAAAGTGAGGCTTTTGCCTTGTTTACAAGTGCTGACTTTGCTTTGTTGCCAACTGCACTATGGACTGCATATGCAAAGTCTAAAACCACTGCTCCACGGGGAAGGGTAAAAGCCTCTCCACGTGGTGAAAAAACTGCTATATCTTCAGAGTAGAGATCATTTTTAATAAGTGCATAGAAGTCTTCAACTGACTCATTTTGGTAGCTTAAATTGTTTAGCCAATCCAGTTTTATATTGTTCCCACCGCTCTTATATTTCCAATGAGCTGCAACTCCAAGTTCTGCAGTGTTGTGCATCTCATGAGTTCTGATTTGTACTTCAAAGATAGCAGTTTTATAAAAAACAGTAGTGTGAATGGTCTGATAACCATTATCTTTTGCGACTGCTATATAGTCTTTAAATCTTGAAGAGAGAGGTTGAAAGTTTAGATGAATTAGACCTAAGATTTTATAACATTGCACGGGATCAGTTGTTATGATTCTAATAGCTAAGAGATCTAAGACTTCATCTATTGAGACGCCTTTTCTCTGCATCTTTAGGTAGATAGAGTAGCGATGCTTAACACGAGAGAGTATCTCAAAGTCATCCTCACAGACTCCATTTTTTAGTAAAATCTTGTTGATAGACTCTTTAAACTCTTCTAGCTTCATCTCTATAGCATGATAGTTTGTATCAAGATAGTTGTCGATATGGTGTTTTTCTTCTTTGAAAATATATGAAAAACTCAAATCTTCTAATATATTTTTTAAAAAAGAGATACCCAAGCGATGTGCAATTGGCGCATATACCACAAGTGTTTCTTCTGCGATTCTTATCTGTTTGTGTTCTGGGAGTGCATCTAGGGTTAGCATATTGTGAAGTCTATCGCAAAGTTTTACTACTAAAACTCTTACATCTTCGATGCTAGCAAGAAGCATCTTTCTAAACGAGAGCGCAGAGACCACTAATTTTTCATTTGAGCTAGATGGAATAAGTTCTAAATCACGGATAGTATCTATCTTTGTGAGACCTTCAACAAGATGCGATACATCTCTTCCAAAAAGCTCTGTAATAGTCTCAATGCCAACATCTGTATCTTCTACAATATCGTGCAAAAGTGCAGCTATTGCCATTGATTCATCATCTGTAATAGATGCCACAATTGTAGCAACTAAAATAGGGTGAACTATATAAGGCTCGCCACTCTTTCTAAACTGCTTTTGATGAGCCGCTTTAGAATATTCTAGGGCATCTTCGAGTCTCTTACTTGGAGTAATCTGACTAAAGAGATACTCTTGTGCTGAGTCAACATCATGTATATGTTTGACTTTTTCTATATCAACTTGACTCAGGCTCAAATCAACTATCTTACAATATCTTCAAAGCCTTTAATAACTATAAGACCTTGTGCCATCTCCATCAAAGCCAAATCTGCTGCTTTAATGCTCTTTGGATCGATATTTAACTTACTTTTAGCACCATTTAAAAGCTCATCACTTCTTTTTGCAACTGCAATCGCCAACTGATAGCGATCAAGAGTTTTGTTGTCATCTAATATTTTTGCTGTTAATTCTTCAACTTGCATAATTTAATTTCCTTTAATTTATTTCATAAATTTAAGGGAGAGTTTTCCCTATTCATTTATCACGCCAAAGGAACAAGTCCCTTTGACTACGCTAACGCTGAGTTTTGCTCAGCGCAAGGCTCTCGGCATCTTGTGCCTCTTACTTGATTTTACTTTCATAAATTTAAGGGAGAGTTTTCCCTATTCATTTATCACGCCAAAGGAACAAGTCCCTTTGACTACGTAATACCCCAATGGTACTTCCTTCGGGGCGCGCGTTGGTTTCCCTCGGCGGGAAGCCCTCGGCACTAGTGCCTCTTCCTTAATGTTGTTTTGTCACGGTATCGGAAGTAATTCCGCTACCTACGCTAACGCTGAGTTTTGCTCAGCGCAAGGCTCTCGGCATCTTGTGCCTCTGGCAAAGCCTTACTTCTCTTTTGGAAGCGAGGTTTAAGCTCGTAGATAAGGCTTATAAATCATTTCTCTTTGCACCTCTTCCAAAAAGATCTCATTGTGTCACAATTTAAAAGAGATATAACGTGGTAAAAATTGAGTGTTCTGAACAATTATCAAATTAGATCCTGAATCAAGTTCAGGATGACGCATATCCCGTCATTCCGTGCTTGACACGGAATCTAGTTTACAAATTAATCAGAGGGTTCAATTATAACACTATTGTACTATCGAACAGTTCTCTCTATTGCCATTTAGTATGTCTAGTAAGTTTCCTTTTTTGGACATATCACAAACGATGATTGGTAGTTTATTGTCTTTTGCTAGCGCTATAGATGTGTCATCCATAACTTTTATCTCATCTTTTAGAGCTTGCTCATAAGTTAATTCTGAGAGCTTTATAGCATCACTAAACTTTTCTGGGTCTTTATCGTAAACTCCATCAACTTTAGTAGCTTTAATAATAACCTCAGCACCAATCTCTACAGCTCTAAGAGTTGCTGCTGTATCTGTTGTAAAAAACGGATTACCAGTTCCTGCTGCAAAGATAA
The DNA here is from genome assembly GCA_028684815.1 of Sulfurimonas sp. GTDB lineage: Bacteria > Campylobacterota > Campylobacteria > Campylobacterales > Sulfurimonadaceae > Sulfurimonas. The sequence goes on along the minus strand of JAQUFE010000020.1, from coordinate 226 downwards.
CTACTCTGCCCTTTTCTAGGTGACGAACAGCACGGCGGTTTATATATGGCTCTGCAATTTGCTCCATTTTTATAGCTGTTTGCATTCTCACTTGAAGTCCTGCATGTTCACACGCTTCTTGCATAGCTACGCCGTTTATAACAGTAGCTAACATTCCCATATAATCACCACTTGTTCTTTTGATGATGCCATCATGCGCAGCTGCAACACCACGAATGATATTTCC
>JAQUFE010000056.1 GCA_028684815.1 Sulfurimonas sp. | reverse complement strand
GGTGATATCTTAATAGCCTTAGATATTTCAGACTCAATGTTATGTGAAGATGTCTATCCAAATAGACTTGAGTTGGCTAAGAAAAAAGCCCTTGAACTTATAAAAAAGAGTACAAATGATAGAGTGGGAGTGATAGCCTTTGCAAAGAACAGTTATCTTGTTTCTCCAATTAGTTTTGATATAAAAACTGTCTCTTTTTTACTCTCAAAACTTGATACTTCTAGCATAACTCAAAAGGGTACAGATATTTTCACGATGCTAAGAACCGTAGCAGAGATGAAAACTACTGCAGATAAAAAATATTTGCTGATTTTAAGCGATGGTGGAGATGACAAAGATTTTTCTGCTCAAATCAAATTTGCAAAAGAAAAAGAAATTGTAGTTTTTGTCCTTGGGATGGGAACAGAGCTTGGTGCATCTATAAAAAAAGAGGATGGCTCACTTATAAAGTATAACGATAAGATTATCGTTTCATCACTCAATGAATCTATCTCCGAACTTGCCGTGCAAACAGGCGGTGTATATATTCAAAACACAACGTCTTCACAAGATGTTAATGCCATGTTTAATGAAATTATAAATAACTCTGAGCATAAAGAGCTAAAGAGTCAGGAGATAGAGAGATATGAGGCTCTTTTTTACTACCCAATAACTATAGCAATACTCATTTTATTGATAGCTTTTAATTCTATAGAGAGGCTGTTTAGGCGTGAAGTATCAGCATCTATCTTTATATTATCCATATTGCTGCTTAGTAATTCTCCTGCTGTTGGAGATATGTTTGACTTTAAAAAGTTAGCAGATGCAAAGAGATTTTACGAGGCTAAAGAGTACAACAGCTCTGCAAAAATATATGAAGAGTATGCAAAAGAAACTGATAATGGGCAAGCTTATTATAATGCTGGAAACTCCTACTTTAAGCAAAAAGAGTATTTAAAAGCCTTAAGTGCTTACTCATTTGCAAGGATTTTAGATAAAGAGTTAAGAGCTAAAAAATTGTCAAATATGGGTAATGCTCTTGTGCGTTTGGGCACTATAAATACACTAGAGCGAGCAGTAAAGCACTACGAGGCATCACTAAGACTCAAAGATGACATACAGACAAGAGAAAACTTAGAAGCTGTCAAAAGGGCTTTAGAAGAGGATAAAGAAAAAGAGGAAGAAGATAAAGATATAGAGTATAAAGAGCAAAAAACTGATGAGAGCGGTGATGATTCAGATGAAGCAGATGATGAAAACAATAAAAATAAAAATTCTAAAAATAAAGGTAGTTCAAAAGGTGAAAAATCAGAGGACGAGTTAAATCCTGATAAAAAGAAAGACTCTAATGATGCTAAGTCCAAAGGAAATGAAGACAATAGTGATGAAAATTCAGATAATGACAACAGTAGTGATAGCAATCAAGGGCAAGGAAAAGAGTTAAAAAATAAAGAAAAAAAAGAAGTTCAAAACAAAGGTGGAGATGCCAAGTCAGACTTTAAACCTCAAGAGATGAGTGACTTAGAAGAAACAAAATGGGTTAACAAGTTAAACTCAAATCAAAACACCTATCTCTATAGACTCAACAAAGAAAGAGCTGAAAATAAAGAAAAAAATGAGAAGCCTTGGTAGAAAAAAATTATGTAATGTAGCGACTAAGAAGTCTGTTTTATGTAAGGACTAAGGACGCACAAGTGCGTCCTTAGTTAAATTTTAATAAAGATGAGCTAAACTCAAGTTGAGCAAGCTGAAACCCCTGGAGGTGTTGTTGGTTGAACTGACTCATTTGACGCTCCACCAGCCGCATTAACAGCTAGGATTGTAGCCCAAACCGACTCAGCAGCAGCTGCATATCTCTTTGCACTCTCAGATGTTGGATTTACAAAAGTAATAGGTTTACCCTCATCTCCACCAGTTCTGATACTTGATTCGATTGGAATCTCAGCAATTATCTTAGTATCAAACTCATCTGCCATTGGCTGAGATGTTCCTTTACCAAAGATATCATACTCAACACCAGTATCTGGTGCTATAAATCCGCTCATATTCTCAACAATTCCAGCTATAGGAATGTTTAGCTTTTTAAACATATCTAGTGAACGACGAGAGTCATCAATAGATACAGCTTGAGGAGTAGTTACAACTAAACCTGCAGTAACTGGTACACTTTGAGCTAGAGTTAGTTGTGCATCACCAGTCCCCGGTGGCATATCGATAACTAAACAGTCTAGTTCTGACCAAAGAATATCTCTTAGAAACTGCTCAATCGCCTTCATAATCATAGCACCACGCCACATTAGAGATTGTCCCTCTTCCATAAGTGAGCCCATAGACATAACTTCAAGTCCATACGCTTTTATAGGAAGAACTTTGTTCCCATTTATCTCTGGTTTGACATCTGATATACCAAGCATACGAGGAATGTTTGGACCATAGATATCTGCATCTAAAAGACCCACTTTTTTACCTTGCGCAGCAAGAGCTATAGCGATGTTTACAGATGTTGTTGACTTACCAACCCCACCTTTTCCTGAACTTACCATTAGGAAGTTTTTAACCTGTGGAGCTATATTTTTACTCTTTGGTTTTGGAGCTTCTGGCATCTTTGGAGCTTTGATATTACACGTAACATTTGCAACGCCAACAGCTTTTAACTCTTTAGTTGCATCATCAGTAATCTGTTTTGCAACTTCAGGTGCACTTGATGTAATATCAACATTGAAACTAACATCATTACCGCTAATCTCTATGCTATTTACAAAACCAAAAGTTACTATATCCTTGGTAAAACCAGGATACATAACTTTTGATAGTGCTGAATTTACTATTTCATTAGTCATTTTTAAGTATTTCCTTTTTCATTGATTTATCTCGCTACTAGATGAAGCTTAATTCTTAACAATTAGCACTTGATGCTAATGAAAGAACTATATCATATCTAAATAAGACAAATATTGTCCTATATCAATAATTATATTTTTTAAGCTTCTGCTTCTGCTCTTTCTTTTTCTTCTCTTGCTTTGTTTTCTTGTGAAATCTTCTCTATAGCCTCGGGATTATCCATAATGCTTTGAGTTATTTTATAAGAACAAAACTTCGGTCCACACATAGAACAAAACTCTGCCTCTTTAAAAACATCTTGAGGAAGCGTTTCATCATGATACTCTCTAGCTCTTTCACTGTCAAGTGCCAGTTCAAACTGTCTCTCCCAGTCAAAAGCATATCTTGCATCACTCATCTCATCATCTATATCTCTAGCACCTTTGCGTCCTCTTGCGATATCAGCGGCATGTGCTGCGATTTTATAAGCAATAATGCCCTCACGAACATCATTTGCATTTGGAAGTCCAAGATGCTCTTTTGGTGTTACATAACAGAGCATACTAGCACCATGCCAACCGCCAACCGCAGCACCGATAGCCGAAGAGATATGGTCATATCCAGCAGCAATATCTGTAACTAATGGTCCGAGAATATAAAAAGGAGCTTCATGACAAAGCTCACGTTGGAGCTTCATGTTTCTCTCTATTTGGTTAAGCGGAACATGCCCAGGTCCTTCTATCATTATCTGAACATTTTTCTCCCACGCACGAAGTGTGAGTTCACCTAAAACCTTTAGCTCGCCTAGTTGTGCATCATCAGATGCATCCGCTAAACAGCCAGGACGAAGAGAATCTCCTAAACTAAGGGCAACATCATACTTTGCACAAATATCTAAGATATCATCAAAAGCTGTATAAAAAGGGTTTTCTCTATGATAGTGCATCATCCACGCAGCCATAAGTGAACCGCCACGACTAACAATTCCCATCTTTCTTTTGGCAATTTTTGGCATAGTCTCTAACAAAAATCCAGCATGCACTGTAAAGTAACTCACACCTTGCTTTGCTTGGCGCTCTAAAACTTCAAGCATAACTTCGATACTCAAATCTTCTATCTTGTTTCCAACATCGTGAAGTATTTGATAGATAGGAACTGTACCTATTGGAATCTTTGAAGATGCGATGACTGCTCGCCTAATCTCATCTAAATCCCCACCAGTTGATAAATCCATAGCAGTATCTGCTTTATAGTGTTGTGATACTTGCATCTTCTCGACTTCACCTGCAACATCTGAAGCGATAGCTGATGAGCCGATATTTGCATTGATTTTACACTTTGCAGCTATCCCTATAGCCATTGGCTCTAAAGATGTGTGATTTACATTTGCAGGAATGATTAGTCTTCCTCTTGCTATCTCACTTCTTATAAGTTCAGGGGATAGGTCTTCTACTTTTGCAACATACTCCATCTCCTCTGTAATTATGCCCTCTTTTGCATAATACATCTGAGTTTTCACAGAGTCATTTTCGCGTTTTTTTACCCATGAAGTCCTCATACTTTCTCCTTTATTTTCATATAAATCCTTAAAGCAAATCGTGGATTTAGTCTATCTAACTTATCTAAAAGAATGTGCAAATATAATCAAATAAAGTTAAAGTAGCATTAAGTACTAAATAAATAAAATTTTAAAGTTACTATAGTGGTCTAGTTTTTAAAAAAAGAGAAAAAAAAGCTTTGTCTGTGTATAATTTCGTAACACTTTTAGATGCGAGGAGCATATTTGGCTGACATTACACTTGTTTTACTTGCTGCTGGTAGTTCTAGTCGCTTTAACTCTGATGTTAAGAAGCAGTGGTTACGTATTGGGCATGAGCCATTATGGCAGTTTGTTGCTCGTAGATGTGTAGAAACTAAACTTTTTAGTGAAGTAATCATTACATCTTCAAAAGATGATATCGCTTTTATGAAACTCTACGATTCTTTCACTTTTGTAGAGGGTTCTAGCACTAGGCAAAAATCTCTAAAAAACGCTTTAAATAAAGTAAAGAGCGACTATGTCCTAGTTAGTGACATTGCAAGACCTTGCATAGATAAAGATTTTTTAAATTCCATTATCTCTAGTGCTTCTAGTGCAGATTGTATAGTCCCCTATCTTAGCGTTAACGACACTATCGTTTACGAAGATAAAACCATAGACAGAGACAAAGTAAAAAGAATCCAAACCCCTCAACTCTCAAAAACTTCAATCCTAAAATCGGCACTAGAGACAGAGATAGAGTATACAGATGAGAGCAGCGCTATTGTCGCTAATGGAGGAAGTAGAGAGTTTATTTTGGGCATGATAGATGCTGAAAAAATCACACACGCTAAAGATTTAAAAAAGCTTCCATGCCTTGCATCTCCCTCAAGTGACACACTAAGCGGTACTGGCTTTGATGTCCACGCTTTTGAAGATAACAAAGAGATGTTTCTCTGTGGAGTAAAGATCGACTCAAAGTTTGGTTTTAAAGCTCATAGCGATGGCGATGTTGCCATCCACGCTCTTATAGATGCACTCCTTGGCGCTAGCGGTATGGGAGATATAGGAGATATGTTTCCTGATAATAACGATGAGTACAAAGACATAGACTCTAAAGTGCTTCTTGCTAGAGTTTGCACAAAGATAAAAGAGTTTGGTTTTGTTATAGTAAATGTGGATATATCTATAGCTGCACAAACACCGCGTATAGGCAGCTATAAACTAGCTATGCGTGAGAGTATAGCTGCTATCTTAGGATGCGAAAGCTCAAGAGTAAACATTAAGGCAACAACAACTGAAAAACTCGGCTTTATAGGTCGAAGTGAAGGTGTTGGAGTTATTGCAAATGCAAATTTAAAATATTTTGATTGGACGAAAATTTGAAGATACTAATTATAGAAAATGAAGTTTATTTAGCGCAAAGTATTGCTACAAAACTAAGCGATTTAGGTCATATATGTGAGATGTGTACATCTACAAAAGATGCCATAAAGAGCAACAGTTATGATGTTGTTCTTCTCTCGACTAATATAAATGGTCAAGATTTCAACCCAGTTATAGAGACTTTTAAGAGCGCCATTATTATACTTATGGTCTCTTATATCTCAAATGATACTGTCTCAAAACCACTTAGTGCAGGGGCTAAAGACTATATACTAAAGCCTTTTATGATAGAAGAGTTAGTTAGAAAAATAAATCACTATCAAGATTATGAAAAGCTAAAAAAGAGAGACAAAGCCTATAAAAAATATTTGACACACTCTTTTTCAACTCTAACTCATGAGTATGACCATGATTCCATAGAGCTTCCTATCTTCATCTCATCTTCATTTCAAAAGCACTCTGATGCCTTTGCTTTTGAACATGCTTATGAAAAAGACCTACCGATTCACTTTATAACACTAAGTGATCCAAAGGCTATAAGTGAGATTGAGTCACTAAATCAGGATGCTATTCTCTACATCATAGACTATCAAACACTAAAAAAGAGTGATAAAAAGAGCTTCTGCTCACTTATTGCAAATAAAAAAGCTATAGTATCTAGTACAGATAAAATAGAAAATGTGGAACACAAGATACTAGAGATAAAGAGTGAAAACAATATTTTTGATCAAGGCGATATTTTACCTATAGAAGATTATGTTAAGTACATTGTGCTTAATTATCAATACAAGTTTCCTGATATAGAACTATCTAAGAAACTAGGCATTAGCCGCAAAAGTTTATGGGAAAAGCGAAAAAAATATGACATCATCAAGAAAAAATAAAACCCTTCTAATAGATGAAGAAGCAGCATCTGCGCTAGAGCTACTAAAAGATGGACTCTTACTACCAGCTACTTCTTTGATGGGTTCAAAAGAGAGCCAAGTTGTACTCAAAACTGGTCTGATAAATGGAAAAACTTTCCCATTTCCTTTTATTCTAGCTCCATCAGGAAAGAGAAATGCAGAGGTTTTAAAAAGTCTTAAAGTTGGCGAAGAACTAAACATACTCTTTAATGATAAGCCTTTTGCTACTCTTATAGTAGATGAAGTTTTTCCTATAGACCCAAGTGAGAGAATCAAACATATATATGGAACTGATGATACTAGCCATCCTGGAGTAGCCGCTACAATAAACAGGCTTGGAACTCTTGGAATAAGCGGAGAATATACTCTTAGTGATGACTCTCCAAGTAAAATTAAAAAGAGCATTAAAGATGCTCAACTTGCCATTGGAGCAAAACACACTACATCTCTTGTAATGGCTGCAAATCCTCTGCATCGTGCCCATGAGAGACTTATTCGTCATAGTCTTGAAGATACAGACCTTTTAGTTATCTTTTTACTAAAATCATATACTGAGTCAAACTTAGATTATGAGACAAGAAAAGAGACACTCGACTTTTTTATAAACAACTTTCTTACAAAAAATCATGTCTTAGTAGTTCCACTAGACAACAGCTATATCTTTGGCGGATACAACGAGATTATTATAGATGCCATAGTTGCGAAAAATTACGGAGCAGATAGACTCACAATAGGTCGAAATCATGCTGGACTTGGTATGTTTTATGATTGCAATTCAGATAAATCCATCATAGATAAAATGATTGGCATAGATATCGAGATAAATATAGCAAGTGAATATGTTTACTGTGATAAGTGTACTACATTAGTGAGCAAAAACACCTGCCCACATGGTCAACACCACCAAATCTCTTACAACTCAAACTCCATACTAGAACTTTTAGAGTTAGGACTTCTGCCTCCAACAATACTTATGCGAAAAGAGATATCGGCTCACATACTCTCAAAACTTTTTCCAAAAAGATTTAAAAATCTTGAAAAATTATACTACGATATCCTCCCTATAGAGGGTCTTTTAGAAGAGCGTAACGAGAGAGATTTTTACCTAGAACTTATGAAGCTCTACCAAACAACATCACTGACTTAAGAGGCACTAGTGCCGAGGGCTTCTTGCCTAAGGAAACTAAGTGTTAGCGTAGCCAAAGGAATCACTTCCTTTGGCGTGACAAAATAAATGAAGGGGTTTCCTTCATTTTGTGAAACAAAATTAAGGGATTAAATTTTGAATTGGTTTTTTATTACTTTAGGATACAGCGGACTCTTTCCAAAAGCGCCAGGGACTATGGGAAGTTTAGTAGCTCTGATTTTAGGCATCTTTGTACTTATATTTTTTGAAGTGGAGACGCTTTTTTTAGCTGCAGTTCTTATCAGCATCATAGCAGTTCGCGAGATAAATAAGTATGAAGAGAAGTCTAAAATCCATGATGATAAACGCATAGTTATAGATGAGTTAGCGGGAATGTGGTTTGCACTAAGCGTCGCTCCTGCTATGAGCATCTCAATGGGCGAGATAACAGACTTCCAAAATGGTTTTTTAGTCCAAGCCCTACTCTCATTTGCACTCTTTAGATACTTTGATATCAAAAAACCCTCTATTATCGGTCGCATAGACAGAGAAGTAAAAGGTGGCATCGGTGTTATGGGTGATGATATTATCGCAGGTTTTGCAGCTGGAATATCAAGCTCCCTTATCTGGCAAGGATGGTTACAGCTTCAAGCTTTATTATAATAAATCTCTCTGATTAATCTATGAACTAGATTCCGTGTCAAGCACAAAATGACGGGACGGAATAGTGAGATCCTCGTCATCCTGAACTTGATTCAGGATCTAACTTAACAAATCTTCAGAGCATTATCTGGCTCCCACCGCTCTGCGTGGGAGTCCCTATACACAAGACTCAAAAATATATATGAATTCCAACGCAGAGCATTGGAACTAGAAAATTACTTTTATCATATGATGGTAATTGTGATTTGAGATTTTTAAGATAGTATTTTTTTAAAACCTACTTTTTCATAGAGTTTATCTGGCTCCCACCGCTCTGCGTGGGAGTCCCTATATACAAGACTCAAAAATATATATAAATTCCAACGCAGAGCATTGGAACTAGAAAACAAATCTTCAGAACATTATCTGGCTCCCACCGCTCTGCGTGGGAGTCCCTATATACAAGACTCAAAAATATATATAAATTCCAACGCAGAGCATTGGAATTAGAAAATTACTTTTATCATATGATGGTAATTGTGATTTGAGATTTTTAAGATAGTATTCTTTTTAAAACCTACCTTTTCATAAAGTTTCAAAGCTTTTATATTGTCAAAATCTACTAATAAAGATAATTTTTTATATTCTAGTTTTTTGGCATGTTTCTCAATAAAGAAAAATAGCTCTTTAGCTATCCCCTTTCCTTGAAAATCTTCAAAGACACTAATGGTATCTATATAAAATTCATCAGCAAAGCACTCTTTATCAAAGGCATCTATAAAGATATTTTTTATAGCTAAATGCTCTAAAATGGGGCTATCTAGCTCTTCAACTCTGTTTGAATCATAAGATATTATCAAACCAACTACTCTATTTTGTATCTCATAAATCCAAATATTGTTATAGCTTAATCTATTTATATCCATAACTATGTATTGATCTATTGTTTGAAGGATTTTATCTTCTTCATCTTCGCCTGTTAATATATTTGCAACATCTTTAATTGCATTAAATATAAGATTTGAAAGGTTTGAGATATTGTCTTTTTTTGCTTTTACTATCAAACTTTTTTCTCAAGCTTTCAACTACATATTCAGAGGGTCACTACTTGGCTCTATCTCTTCAAAATCTTCTATAATTGTTTGAAACATCTTTTTAGTTTTGTTAGCTTTTTGAATATAATCATCAAAAATAGCCTTTGAAGAT
>JAQUFE010000055.1:7047-9685 GCA_028684815.1 Sulfurimonas sp. | reverse complement strand
ACTACTGAATCTTTTGTTCTGTTAAGATTTATATATGCTTGTGTAGTCTGTTTTTTTATAAAAAGTCTTGAATTGTTTAACCTTGACTGAGCAATATCTAGAGCAATCTTTTTTTCTTGAGCTGTTGCCGTACTCGCTCCACCCTCGTAGATATTGTAATCTAAGTTTAGTGTTATAGAGTATTGATCTTGCGGTGTTCTATCTTCAAATTTATCTACTTTTTGCTTAGTATAATTAGCCCCAAGATAAAGTTCAGGATAAAATGTAGCCTCTGCAGCTCTACTTGTAGCCTCAGCTGATTTTATCTCAAAGAGATTTTTCTTTAATTCAAACCTATTTTCATAAGCAAACTCTATAGAATCTTTTAAGCTTAGAGCGTAACCATTAAGAAAGTCTAAAATATTTTCAAAATTAAGCGCTCTAGAATAGACTTCATAGCTCGTAGAATTATCCATAAAACCAACAACTGCATCTAGAGATGCGTAGGCTAATTCTAAGGTATAGAGACTGTTTTTTAAATCTAGTTTTGATTTTATAAGCTCAACCTTTGCATCTGAGACATCTATCTTTGTTTTGATTCCAGATTCAAAATATTTTTGTGAGCGGTATAGCTGAGCTTCATTTAGTTTCACATTTTCTCTATTTACAGCTATGAGAGCTATCGCTTTTAGAACCTCATAGTAAGCACCCTTTACATCTTTTATTTTGTCTGAGATTTGTTGCTCATTTGAGTTTAGGTACGCATCTGAATCATACTTTAAACTATCAACGCTCCCACCAGTTTTTCCAAAGTCATATACGATTTGCTTTAGTGAGAGTTTACCTAAGAGTAGGGCATCGTTTATCATGCTATTTTTGTTTTCTGGTATATCGCTCATACCAGTCTCTCCAGCACTTAAGCTCAAATCCACTTTTGGTAAATAAGAAGCAAAACCTTTGTCATAACGGCTTTGAGATGCTCTATATTCATCAGCACTTATCTTTAGATCTGGAGAATTCTCTAAGGTTTTTATGATTAACTCATCTACTGTGTATATATCTTTTGCTGCTAGACTTAGAGTTAGTAAAAGTACGCTTATTAACCTTAACATCATATAGACTCCCTTCTTTTTATCTCATCTTCTACACTTACAAACTTCTCTCTCATGGACTCTAAAAGTACATATAAAACAGGCACAAAAAGTGTAGAGATAAAAGTCGCAGCTATCATTCCAAACATTAGTACAACCCCAATAGATACCTGAGTAATGGAACCAGCCCCAGTTGCAAAAGCTAGAGGTATGATACCAAACATAAAAGAGAGGATTGTCATCATAATCGCGCGAAAACGTAGAGACCCACCCTTGATGGCAGACTCAACAATCCCAACTCCGCTCTCTCTTTGCTCTTTTGCAAACTCTACTATAAGTATGGCATTTTTTGCAGCAAGAGCTACGAGCAAGACGAGACCGACTTGTGCGAAGGTGTTAAGTGGAAGGTCAACTACATGAAGCCCAATAATTGCACCAGCTACAACCATTGGAACTGAGAGAAGTATCATCAAAGGAAGTATCCAACTCTCATATTGAGCAGAGAGTACCAAAAATACAACAAGTAAAACAAAGATAACAACATAGATTTGAGCATTTCCAGCTAGTGTCTCTTGATAACTCATTCCAGCCCACTCATAACCGTAAGATGCCGGCAGGACTCTCTTTGATATCTCATCCATAGCATCCATAGCATCTCCAGAACTATATCCAGGTGCAGCTTCGCCGTTTATCTGGATGCTTCTATACATATTGAAGTGTGAGAGATTTTGAGGCCCCACAATCTCTTTGACGCTTAATATCGCATTTAGCGGTATCATCTTGCCACTGTTGTTTTTTACAAAGAGCTTATCTATATCCTCTTTTGTACTTCTAAACTCTTTATCAGCTTCAACGAAGACTCTAAAAACCTTACCAAACTTTGTAAAGTCATTTACATAGACAGACCCAAAATAAGCTTGCATAGTTGTAAACAAGTCAGAGATAGTTACTCCGAGTGCATTTGCTTTTTCTCTGTTTATATCTATATCATACATAGGATAGTTTGTCGCAAAGGTTGTAAAAGTATAAGCTATCCTTGGATCCGCAAAAGATGCTTTTATAATCTCTTTTGCATAGTGCTGAAATGTTTCTAAATCACCTGAGAGATAGTCTTGAAGTCTAAAGTCAAAACCTCCAACATTTCCAACTCCTGGAATTCCTGGCATATTAAAAGCTGCAATATTAGCTTCACTAATAGGTGCAGTTCTTTGCTGTATTTGCCTTATAATGCCATCAACGCTATTTTCTTTAGTAGTCCTAAGATCCCAGTCTTTTAAAGAGACAAACATTGCTATGGCTGAACTATCCATGGCTCCTGTAATAATGTTAAAACCTTCAACGCTAACAACATTAGCAACCCCATCTATACCGTAGATAATATCTTCAACTCTTTTTCCAGTGATAGAAGTTTGAGATAGAGAAGAGCCAGGTTTTAAATTTACTGAAACCATACATACACCTTTGTCTTCTGAGGGAACAAAGCCTGTAGGAGTTATAGTAAAGAGATAGTAGGTAAAGTAGAAAACCCCTACCATAAGAGCTAGCATCACATATTTAATCTTTATAAG
>JAQUFE010000055.1:0-6947 GCA_028684815.1 Sulfurimonas sp. | reverse complement strand
ATTAGCATAACTAAAAAGATTGCCATATAGAGGTTCTCTACAACATTATCAATAGCTACTGCCACATATTTTGTTGTGTCATAAGGGACTGAATAAACAACTCCCTCAGGAAAACGAGAAGAGAGTCTTTGCATTGTATCTTCTATGTTTTTACGAATCTCAAGAGCGTTTGCTTCGCCTAGTTGATAGACTGCTATAAGTCCAGTTGGTTTTTTATCACTAATAGCATTCCAGTCATAACTCTCACTTCCTAGTGTTATGTTTGAGACATCACTTAGCCGAATTAAAGAGCCATCTTCTTTATACTTGATAACTATGTCTTCAAACTCTTTAACCTCACTAAGTCTTCCCTTAGTGGTAAGTATAAACTCCTGTTTTTGCTCATCGTAAGATGGATTTCCTCCGATTTTTCCAAGAGCTGCTTGTTTGTTTTGTGCCTTTATAGCAGATATGGCTTCCATCGGAGTCATATTTAGAGCTTTTAGTTTATCTGGGTTTAGCCAAACTCTAATTGCATATTTTTTCTCGCCTAGGTTTTGAGCTTGACCAACTCCAGGGACTCTTTTTATCTCATCTAAAATATTTATATTTACAAAGTTACTTAGAAACTTATCATCATACTTCTCATCTCCATTTATAGCAATAAGACAGACTAGAGATGGGCTTCTTTTATCTACTATAACACCTTGCTGTGTTACTTCTACAGGTAGAAGAGCATTAGCACTAGAGATTTTATTTTGGACATCAACTGCACCTATATCTATATCATAACCAGGTTCAAAGTAGACATTTATATTTGAAGTTCCGCTTGAAGTAGAAGATGATTCTATATATATAACACCTTTGATGCCATTTAACTTATCTTCTAAAACACGAGTTACACTATCTTCAACAACAAAGGCATTTGCACCTGTATATGTTGCACTGACAGTTACAGTAGGAGGTGCAACATCTGGGTACTCAGAGACTGGTAGCACAAACATCGAGACTAATCCAGCTACAATGATGATAAGCGAGATTACAATAGCAAGTATGGGTCTTTTTATAAAAGTTACACTAAACATCTAACTACTCTTTTGGAATAAGTCTATTTTTTTCTAAAATAGCCTTTATTCCTTGTGTGTCTGTAACATCTGTTGGATCAACTTCCATCGAGTCTCTTATCTTCACAAGAGCAGAAACAATAACTCTATCCCCATCTTTTAAGCCACTAGATACATCTACATAGTACTTTGATGAGTATCCAGTCTCTATGTTTACTCTTTTAGCTTTGTTGTCTTTATCTAGCACATAGAGATAACTTCCAAGCTGATCAGCAAAGATAACTTCAGGAGAAATCATTAAAAATTCATATTTATCAGTTATAAAGAGATTTACATATACAAAAGTACCAGGCAACACCTTGGCATCTTTGTTTGAAATAGTAGCTCTCATAGTTATAGTGGAGGTTTGTGAGTCAACCTCGTTGTTTGAAAAATCTATATAGCCATCAAGTCTTACAGTATCATGCTCACCCCTCATCTCTATAAAAGCATCAGGTTTTTCTTTGTTGCTATACTTCTCAAACATTCTCACATCATTTTGGGATGGAGAGAAGTAAGCATATATAGGATCAACACTCATAATAGTTGTTAAAAGCGTAGCTTCTCCTTGACCAACAAGGTTTCCAATATCCACTTTCCTAGAACTAACTTTACCGCTTATTGGAGCTAGAATTGTTGTATAGCCAAGCTCAATTTCTGCTTTTTTAATCTGGGCAATATCCCCAGCAATAGCAGCCTTTAGTCCAGCAAGTTGAGCTTGGTACTGCTCAAGTGTAGCACGAGGAGCTAGCCCCTCTTTTACAAGAGGTTCATATCTTGCAACATCAGCATCTGCTAGCTTTAGTGATGCTTCATCTTGTTGTTTCTTTGCTTTAGCTGCATCTAAAGCTGCGATATATTCATCTTGTTCTATTAAAAATAGCTTCTGACCTTTTGTAACACTTTGACCATCTTTGAAGTAGATCTCTTTTAGTACTCCGGCTACTCTAGCACGGACTTCTTGCTCTGAAGAGGCTTTTGTTGTACCTGTATAACTTCTCCAGATAGGAATAACTTCTTTATTTACTGTAACAGTATTTACACTAAGTGGTGGGATTTTCATTGGAGCTTGTGCCGATTTTTCTTCAGAACATGCGCTAAAGAAGAGCACGCCTAAGAGTAAAATAACGCCTAAGGTTTTTGTTTTCATATAATGCCTTTTTGTAGTGTGTTATTGTATCAATGTCTAGCTAAATTATAATAAACATTATATCTTATAAGAGTTTTTTCTTGTGGTCTTGGATATCTAGCATAAGCGTACTCAATCGTCTCTTTTGTAGTGTCATCTAAGACATAAAATCCACTTTTTTGTAAAAATCTAAAGTCGCTCATATCCCCATTTGGATGTAGATAGAATTCTATCACATTTACCCTATTGATATTTAAATCCCTTGAGAGGTTAACACTTGCAACACGAGTTAAAACTTGCTGAGTTATCCTTCTCATAATCTCTTGATTGTCTATTATATACTTCTGTTGACCTTCACTTAGCTTACCAAACTCATCTCCATATAGCTCTTTTATGTTTTGGTTGATGCTACTTCCTCTATAAGTCTTTTTCTCTTCGAGCTTAGCCTCTTTTGAGGACTTATCTTGTGCGAGCATTGCGTAAAGAGGATCTTCTGGCTCTTTAACCTCTTCTTTTTTTATCTCTTTTGTAGTGTTTATATCCTCTTTTGCTAAGAGAGGAATATAGGGTTTAGTTGACGGAAGTGGTTCTACTTTTGGTTGTGGTTTTGGCTCACTTTTAGGTTCTACTTTTGGTGGTGGATTTAGTTTTGGTTTTTTTGGTGGTTTCTTTGGTTCATATTTTATAGGTTCTTTTTCTATCTCTTTAAGTTGAGAACCCTTTGGCATAGGAGGTGCGATGGGAGATGGCTCTACTTTTTTTTCTATTTTACCTATCTCTTTTTCTTTTTTTGGCATCTCTTTTAGAGAGATTTTCATCTTTTTTTCTTCTTCTTTTTGCTCTGGTTTTTTAATCTCACCAAGTATAGTCCCTAGAAACCAAAATATAAGCAGGAGTAGTATGTGAATAAGAAGGGCGACGAAGAGGGCAAAAGAAGATCTATTCAAAGGAATCCATTTATTTTGAAATTATATCTATATAGTATAGTAATATCAGTTAATACTACTTAGTTTTAGTTTGGTTATAATAGCGAAAATTTAATTAAGGTTTTTAAATGAGTACACAAGCATCATCAGAAGCATTCAAAAAAGCACAAGGTCTCATTCCTGGCGGAGTAAACTCACCAGTTAGAGCATTTTCAAGCGTTGGAGGCACACCTCTTTTTATCACAAAAGGAGAGGGCGCATACTTAGTTGATATTGATGGAAATAGATATGTTGATTTTGTTCAAAGTTGGGGTCCTTTAATCTTTGGCCACAGAGATGAGTCCATAGAAGAAGCTGTTATAAAAGCTGTAAAAAATGGTCTAAGTTTTGGTGCTCCAACTGAAGCTGAAACAGATTTGGCAGAACTTGTTGTTTCAATGTTTGACTCTATAGATAAGGTGAGATTTGTAAGTAGTGGAACTGAAGCTGTAATGAGTGCTATTCGCTTAGCTCGTGGTTTCACTGGGCGTGATGATATTGTAAAATTTACAGGTTGTTATCACGGTCATAGTGACTCACTTCTAGTTCAAGCTGGAAGTGGAGCTGCTACTTTTGGAAACCCAAGTAGTCCAGGAGTTCCAGCTGACTTTACAAAACATACACTTCTAGCTACTTATAACGATATAAAAAGTGTTGAGAAGTGTTTTGCAGATTCAAACGATATCGCCTGCGTTATTATAGAGCCTATAGCAGGAAATATGGGGCTTGTTCCAGCTGACAAAGAATTTTTGCTTCAACTAAGAGAGCTTTGCGATGCAAACGGTGCTCTACTTATTTTTGATGAAGTGATGAGTGGTTTTCGTGCATCTATAAATGGCGCAGAGTCTATCACTGGAGTGAAACCAGATATCTTAACTTTAGGAAAAGTTATCGGAGGCGGTATGCCAGTCGGTGCTTTTGGAGCAAGAGCGGAGATTATGGCAAAACTAAGTCCTGAGGGTCCAGTCTATCAAGCGGGGACACTAAGCGGAAACCCAGTTGCAATGGCAGCAGGTTTTGCATCTCTAAGTAAACTAAAGAAAAACGCAGCTGTTATGAAGACTTTAAATGCAAGAGGAATAAGACTAGTTGGGGGAATGAAAGAGGCAGCTAGCGAGTTTGGCATAGAGATGCAAATAGATACAAGAGGAAGCATGTTTGGTTTTTTCTTTAATGATAAACCAGTTAAAAACTTCGCAGATGCTAGCAACTCAGATGCTAAACTTTTTGCTGCATTTCACTCAAAGATGCTAAAAGAGGGTTACTACTTTGCGTGTTCACTTTTTGAGACAGGATTTATCTCAACTGCCATCACTGATGAGATGATAGAAGATGCTATAAAAGCAAGTAGAAGAGTCTTTAAAGAGATAACAGATGCAAGATAAGCAAGAAGAGCAAAAACCACGCATCAAACCAATCATAGAAGCTGCTGATAGCCTCTCTCTTGGCATCTCTATGGTTGTGGCTGTTGCTATGGGAGTTGGGATTGGTTATCTTCTTAGAAGTTTAACCTCTATAGGCTGGCTTTTTTGGGTTGGTGTAGCTATTGGAATTGCAGCTGCTGTGTTAAATGTCTATAAGGCTTATGCAAAACAGTACAAGGTTTTTGATGACCTTTCAAAAGAGCCAAGATATGCAATAAAAAAGCAACTAGAAGATGATGAAGACGATGAGGATTATGGTGAAAAAAAGTATTAGGATAATCCTTGTAAGCGAGTTAATTATCCTACTTACTTACTTCATCTCTTTAGAGTTTTTTCTAAACCTACAAGTCGCATTTCTTAGTAGTCTTTTTGTGATACTCGGCTCTTCATACGCTTATAAAAAGATGGTTATAAAAGATGGTTCATCTGATATGTTTGAGGGTAAAAGAGACCTCTTAGATACAATAGAAGATCCGCATGAGCTTTATGAAGAAAATGATATAAATGATGCACCATTTGAAGAATTGGACTTAAAAGCGATAGTAAAAGAAGAGAAGAAAAAGATAAAAACTTTTAGTTTAACAAGTATGAAAAAGGGAGTAAAAGGCAGTACATCTGCATTTAGACTTCTACCATATCTTTTTTTAGTTTTAGGTTTTATCGCTCTAGCAAATAATGAATTACTTAGCATCGCTATCTATCTTCCATCTCTGCTTGTGGGGATTGTTGTGGGGTATCTTCTCTCAAAAGAGATGACATAGAAGATTTTACTCTTCTATGTAACTCTTTAGTTTTCTTCCTACCTTAGGATGCTTTAGCTTCTTAATAGCGCTTGACTCGATTTGACGAACTCTCTCACGAGTTACACTCAACTCTTTTCCTATCTCTTCTAGCGTTCTATCACTCTCATCATCCATGATTCCAAAGCGAAGTTTTATAACAGCTTTTTCTCTCTCATTTAACTGCTCTAAAACACCCTCAATCTGAACTCTAAGGTCATCTTTTAGTATAGCATCTGATGGTGAGATAGAAGATTTGTCTTCTATAAAGTCACCAAATCTACCATCGTCTTCATTTCCAATAGGAGCTTCTAGTGAGATTGGTTCTTTTGTGATTTTTATAACATTTTTAACCTTCTCAACTGATAGGCCAACTTCTAGAGAAATTGTCTCTACATCTGGCTCTTTTCCATGCTCTTGAAGGTGTTTACGCATGATTTTGTTGATGCGGTTTATAGTTTCTATCATATGAATTGGGATACGGATAGTTCTTGCTTGGTCTGCAATCGCACGGCTTATAGCTTGACGAATCCACCATGTTGCATAAGTTGAGAACTTGTAACCTTTTTTATATTCAAACTTATCAACAGCTTTCATAAGTCCGATATTTCCCTCTTGGATAAGGTCTAAAAATGGAAGTCCACGGTTTGTATATCTTTTTGCGATAGATACAACAAGTCTAAGGTTTGACTTCGCCATCTTTGTTTTAGAGATTTCAGAGATATTTTTACCTCTTTTAATCTGCTCTAAAATATCTAAGAGTTTTTCAGGTTCCATATCAAAACTATTTTTTGAAGCCTCTTTTGTTTGAACTAGCTTTTTAATCTCCATATATGTACTAACCATAGTAGCTTCTGGAACCATACCTGCAATATCTTCTTTTGTAAGATCACAGATTTTCTCTACTAAAATTCTGTGGTTAGCTTTTAGTGTAGCGTTAAAGAGTGGTAGTTTATATTCTAGTCTTTTTAGCTCTTTATCATAACCATCATCACTCTTTAGAGCTGTCTCCATCGCTTTTACAAGCTCATTTATTAGTTTAGAAGTTGGTCCTAAGTCTAGTAGTTTTTCTTTTAAAACTGATTTTTTAAATGTAACATTTAAGTAGTACTGAACTATCTCAGCAGTCACTTCACCGTCTAAATCATCAGGAACTTTTTCTGCTAGTTTAACCCACTCTTTTTTAGCTTTTTCCAGTGCTTTAAAGCTTATAGTTACTTTTTCAACTCTGCTTTTATCTTTTGCAGTTAGTGTTTTTTCTACATCTTCTTCATCAAGCTCAACTGTCTCACCGTCTTCATTTTCCTCTTTCTCATCCTTTTCATCTTCAAAGCTTTTAAAAAGTTCTTTTACACGTCTTTCACGATTTATAAGAGGTTCTTTGTAGTCTAAGATAAATCTTATAAGATATGGAACAGAACAGATAGCATCTATGATAATACTCTCTCCAGCCTCTATCTTTTTTGAGATTTCGATCTCTTCTTCTTTTGTAAGTAGTGGAATTTGACCCATTTCACGAAGATACATACGAACAGGGGAGTCTGAGCGAGACCACTCTAGGAGTTCAT
>JAQUFE010000054.1 GCA_028684815.1 Sulfurimonas sp. | reverse complement strand
AAACTCCTCTTTATCTATCATACTTTTACTCCAAATATTTATTTGAAATAAATAGTATCTTCTTTAAATAAAGTGGTACATTTTTACTCTGCGTTACTGGTGTATTTTACCTCTGCGTTTGACAATTGGCTAAGTCAAACAAAAGAGAAAAAGTAAATTATTTGGATTATACATTTACGATTATTGAAAAATATGATAAGTGGCAGATTTCATTTTATCCAGTGAAAGGGGAGCCTCCAAAGAAAAAAACTACAGGATTAGAGGCTACAGCTTCAAACCTGATTATAGTTAAGAGGGAGATCATTCCATCTATTGTGGAGTATTTGACAGGAAAAGTTGAAATTTCTGTACAAAAAGAAGACTTGTGCGTACAGGAATGGGCAGAGGAGTTCTTTATCGTACATAAAGATAAAGTTCGCCCTCATGTCTATGAACGAAATTTAGGGCACTACAACAATCATGTAAAGCCATATTTTGGAGATAAGTTATTACATCTAGTGAAGCCCATAGATATTGAAAAATGGCAAAATAAACTACTTAAGAACTTTAAACATTTAACGGTACAAAAGTATCGCTCAATTTTTCTTAGCATATTTGATTATGCAGTTAAAAATGAGGTAGTTGAGTCAAATCCTATACGAAAGGTTGAATCACCCAAGACGATTGAAAAGGTTACGATGCATGATGATGAAGAAGACGATATTTTTCCGTTTTCAGAAGCTGAGATAAAAACACTTTTAGAAAAGACAGATGGTTATCTAAAAAACTTTATCATGTTCATGTATGCAACTGGTATGAGGCCAGGGGAAATAATAGCTTTGAAGTGGTGTGATATTGATTTTGATAAAAAACAGATCAACATATACAAAACCATTGTAAACAAAAAAATCGGACCCGTTAAAACGCTTTCAAGTAAACGAAAGATCGATATGCTTCCATTGGCGGAGTTGGCTTTAAAAGAGCAGTATGACATAACAAGTAATTACGAGTTCATTTTCATAAGCTCTCAAAAAAAGCCATTTTATTCCCATGACATCATCAATTTAAGGCTAAAAAAGGTTTTAAAAGCAAATAAGATCCAAGTTAGAAAACTGTATAATCTTAGACATACATTTGCTTCACAGCTTATAGCAGCTGGTGAAGATATAACTTGGGTAAGTAGAACATTGGGGCATAAAGATACTCAAACAACTTTGATGTATTACACCAAGTTTATTAAAAAAGGCGAAGATGAAAGACTTGAAAAAATATCCAAAATTGGAGCGAATTTTGGAGCGAATATTTTTGATAGTGGTTCAAAAGCCGATAAATAGGGGAATATAGAGTGAAATTGAGAGTTTATTATGAAGATACAGATACAGGTGGGGTGGTTTATCACTCTAACTATTTAAACTTTTGTGAGAGGGCTAGGAGTGATGCTTTTTTTACTAAAGGACTAAACCCTATCTTAGGTAGTGGGCATTTTGTTGCAAGAAAGTTGGAAGCTAGTTATATAGCTAGTGCTAAGCTTGGAGATGAGTTAAGTGTCACTACAGAACTTCTTGAGATGCGAGCGGC
Source organism: Sulfurimonas sp. (assembly GCA_028684815.1). Taxonomy (GTDB): domain Bacteria; phylum Campylobacterota; class Campylobacteria; order Campylobacterales; family Sulfurimonadaceae; genus Sulfurimonas. Next base: position 8,313 of record JAQUFE010000054.1, on the reverse strand, counting down.
TTCATTTAGACTTTTGCAGACTATATATAGGGGTGATAAAAAGATATTTGAGCTTACTATCACTCTAGCTTATCTTACGTTCGAGGCAAGACCTCAAAAGATAGATGAAAAGGTTAAAGAGCTTATCTTCTCACTCTTTAAATCTTGAGATATACTTTACAAATCTATATCTAGAAGGGTTTAAAAGCTCTATTGGATATATCATTTGATTGTCTTGGAGTTTTATCCCATACTCTCTATCTGCTCTAGTAGCATGGCTATAAAAGTAGTCAACACCAACTGTAGTTGTATAGTTTATCCAGTCATAAACTATGTCATTTCCTAAGAGTAGATTTGTCTCGATGAGTATGTTGTTGTTTTCTGTAATGGAGTTTGCGATTATCATGTTTTTTCTATCTTCGTACTGAGTGATAGAGAGGATTAGAGGGTCGTAGTTTATCTGAGTAGATAGAACTTTTGTGGCATTCGTTTCATAAAGTGTGAGTTGAGACATAATCATGCCAGTCTTTACGATAGGTGTGTTTATAAAAAACGAACCCTCAAAGATGCGCTTGTTAGCTTTTAGTTGCTTCTCGAGGTTTGTGGTTCTTTTTGGGATAGCAAACTTCACTACATTTTTTTTAGATGTTGCACCATTTGTAGTTAAAAATCTCTTCTCTTCATATTGACTAAGTTTGTTTCCAATCGTCGTGTCATCATAAAAGATAACCAAAGGAGATTGCGCTTCTTTTAGCAACATATCACTTTGAGCTTGATAGTCGATGCCACCATAGTAAAGAAATGAAGATGTAGAAGTAACATCCTTTTTATTTATGGTTGGGAAGAAGATGTTCATCTCTGGGTTTATCTCAGATATAGCATCTGCCCCTTTTTGTGTAAAGGGTGCGATGACATATTTAAAACCATCTTTAGATATCTCCTCTAGTGCTTTTTTTATATCATCAATATCTTCACTCTCTATCTTATAACTCTTTAGTTCAAAGGAGTGGTTTTTGGCTATAAGGTATGCAAAAGATGCATCTGTGGTTGATGATGCATATCTTCCTATGATTTTATAAGGAAGAAGTAGGGCTATACGTACTTTATCTCCTATGATATATGAACCAAGGTTTAAGATGGAGACACTCATTTTTCTTATCTCATCGTGCTGTTCATTTTCTAGTTTTCCCTCAGCGTGAGCAAGAAAAGAAAATATCATGCCATTTTCTAGATATGTCTGCATACAGTTTTCGTCACATGGATATGGATCTAAATTTTGTATATAAGTTTTTGGGATAGGGATATTAGAGATAATCGAACTCTGTGCAAAGAGCATAACAGGAAGTAAAAGTGTAAAAATATATAGTTTTGTCATTAGCCAACTCTTCATTTTAGTAAAATCTTTATAGGCTCCAAATAGTGGAGTTGTTGAAGTTTTACATCCATGGATTTTTTAAAATAGATCTGATGGATATTTTATAGATGTAATTATAGCCACCTTGAACTTAGAGTTTAATAGTTGTATAGCTAGCATCTACAGAGCTGTTAAAACTTGAAATTCTTTTAGTGCAAAATCATCAGTCATCCCGCTTATATAGTCAGTTAATAACCTTATTCTGAAGTACCACTCAAGTATTTCATATCTCTCATTATCCTCTTTATCAAGCGTTTTCTCATCATTTTTATAAGCAGATATTTGCTTTGAGGACACTCTTCTTATGAGCCTCATTGATAAAAAACACTCGATTTTCTCTTCATTTAGTAAAGCATGAAAATCATTTGCACTAAGTTCTAAAAGAGGCTTATATAGATTTAACAAACCATTGACTATAGAGTAACCCTGCAGCTCAAGCTCTTGCACTTCTTTGTTCTGATAGATATATTTGGTTGAGATTCTTTGTAAAATTTTGATTGCTTTGTAGTACTTACTCTCTTTATCATACTCAAGAAGTGCATGGTTGAACTCTCCACTAAAGATGGCTTCATGATTGGCTAGATAGATATCAACAACATGATAAACCAAAGAAGAGACAAGCTTTGCTCGAATAAGTGTAAAAAACATACTAAACTGATATGGTTCCTCATCCTCTTTTGCTTGTTTATATCTCTCCTCTATAACTTCTAAAAGGTAGCTCTCATTCTCTTTTTCACACTCCTTTTTTATAAGAGAGTAGACCATATCTAGGTTTAGTATCCCCTTTACAACACTATCTTCTAGGTCAGCGGTGAGATATGAGATATCATCTGCAGCTTCCATGATGTAAGTTAAGGGAAACCTATGTCCAGACTTAACATCTAGTGTTTTTTGGATTTTTTCTATAAACTCTTTCTCGCTATAGTAAAAACCAGGTTTTTTTCTTAGATAATTGAGCGGCTCGCCATCTATTTTATCTTCAAATGCACCTCTAGTATATTTAAGGACTGATAAAATTTGAGTGTATGAAAGGTTTAAGCGTTGAAGCTTTGTTATCACTCTTATAGCTTGAGCGTTACCATCATAGTTACAGATATCTTTTGTTAGCATCTCTTTTAGTTTTTTTGTCTCTTGCGAACTAGCTTTAATGGCATCTAAGATAGGGACTGCATTGTTTTTCATCCACTTGTTTATACTCTTTTCCGCAAAATGTCCAAAAGGGGGATTACCAATATCATGCAAAAGGCTTGTCATCTCAGCAGTTGAGATAAAAGCATTTTCAAGCCCACTTAGTTTGTACTGCTCATGCCCTTCTTTTTTCAACTTTGCAAGTATTGATTTGGCAATAAATCTAGCAGTTTGACCAACTTCCAGTGAGTGTGTTAGTCTAGTTCGTATAGAAGCATTTAGTTCTAAGGCAAAGACTTGAGTTCTCTTTTGTAGCCTTCTAAATGCAGGTGCTGATAAGATGCGACCTCTATCACTCTCTATGGAAGCTTCAATCTCTTTTAAGGGATAAAACTCTCTATCTACTCTGAGTTTTTTACTATAGTCAATCATTTAACAGCCTTTTTTCATCTCCTTTGATTATACATTTTTACTTCTAAATCCATCTTAATAAATCGAGCCTTAAGCACTTTTAATATACTTTTCATAGCATAATGGATATAATCAACAAAATTCATAATGGCACTTTTATTATTATTTATCGTTTTAGTTTGTTCTGTTTAAAGTGCTTGCTTATGAGCTTAATTATAAAATAAAATTGGCGAAATTGTGAAATATAAAAAAATAGTTCAAACTAATATAAAATCAATCTACGCTGATAAAAAAAGCAATCTACTATCTTCTTACGCGCTTATTGATAAGCGTCTTATCTATGTCGGAGACAAACTAAAATTTGATCTATACCGCAATGACTATGCAACAAATATGTCACTATATCTACAAAGTAACACCGTAATAGATGAAGGACATAAAAAGTCTTTAATGGAGATCGAGAGGCTATATGTTTTTAAAGAGCAAAAGAGCGAGTATGAGGCTTTTATAGAAAAAAGGCTTCAAGATACTGTTGAGAGTAAGGTGCTCACGCTAGAAGCTAAAAGAGATATCATCTATACTTCCACAGCAGAGCTTACAAACTCGCTCTATGAAAATCCAGATGCACTAGAGAATGTGCAACGCTCAAAAAACATTGTTGAACCGATTTTACAAAGTATCATCTCTGACGATAAAGCCATAAAATCATTTATAAAAATCATTGAGTATGATTACTACACTCACACACACTCACTCAATGTTAGCATCTACTCACTCTGTCTTGGTTCTGAGCTAGGTCTTAGTGAGGAAAAACTCAATGCTTTGGGAAGTTCTGCACTGCTTCATGATCTAGGTAAAAGTAGTGTAGATCACGATATCCTAAACAAAGCTGGGCTGCTTAACCATAATGAGTTTCTAGAGATGAAAAGACACCCGTCTCTTGGTTATGAAATTGCACTTAAGATAGGAATCAAAGATAAAAATATATTAGACGGTATTCGCCACCATCATGAGAAGCTTGATGGTAATGGTTATCCAGATGGACTTAAAGGTGATGAGATAACACTTTTTCCGCGTATAATAGCAGTGTGTGATATATTTGATGCGCTAACTACAAGACGCTCTTACAAAAGCGCTATGAAATCTTATGATGCTATATATCTGATGAAGACACATATGCATAAACATTTAGATATGGCTCTTGTCAATACTTTTATAAGGATGCTTCGTGAGTAAAAAAAAATCTATATTTTGCGTTGGACTAAGCAGGTTAAAATCTATTATAGACATAAAAAGTAATAATATTGTCAGCTCTTTTTTTAAAAGGGCTATCTTCTCTGTTATCTTTATCAGCGTAATAAGTACTATATCTATAGTCAATTTTCTTCAGTACAATTTTTATACCTCGCTAGCAGAAGAGATTAAAACGAGTGTGGATATAAGATTGGACAAGTATGATAAAAACCAACAAGTATCAAAAACAAAAGCACTTGAAGAAGATATAAGAGCTATAATGAATAAAGTTGGCTTGGTGACGATTAAAGTATTTGACAATAAAAAAAAGAAGTTTTTAAAACTATCTTCTACAGAAGAAAGGTTTGCAGATAAATTAGAGCTTATCCAAACCGACTATGACCAAATTGAGCAATATTTTACGACTTCTAAAAAATTGAATTATAAGTTTTTTAAGATATCAGATGACCATAATTTTATGCAGATTTTTTATCCTATATATAAATCAGACAGATTATTAGGATATATCGAAGCTGTATCTTACATAGAACCCATAGTGGTTAAAAGATCTAAACAGAGCATATATATAACCTTAGTAACCGTATTTCTTACAATAGTAATCTTCTCTCTTTTGATATTTCCGCTCATTTATTTTGCATATAAAAAGCTAAACAAACATAGGCTAGAGCTTCTCTCTAGCAATATTATGATCATCAACACTCTAGGTAACGCCATTGCTCTTAGAGATAGCGATACGAATGAGCATAACTACAGAGTAACTCTCTACGGAATCAAATTTGCACAAAGCATAAACCTAGACCATGAGAGTATTAGAGTCTTAATAAAAGGGGCTTTTTTACATGATGTTGGAAAGATAGGAATATCTGATAATATCCTTTTAAAAAATGGCAAGTTAAATGAAGCAGAGTTTGAGATAATGAAGACTCATGTGGTTAAAGGAGTTGAACTCGTTAACCACAATAGTTGGCTAGAAGATGCCAAAGAAGTGATTTTAAATCACCATGAAAAGTATGATGGAAAGGGCTATCCAAACAATGTAAAAGGCAAAGATATACCGCTTACAGCTAGAATATTTGCCATAGTTGATGTCTTTGATGCCTTAACTTCAAAGCGACCATATAAAGAGCCGTTTAGCTATGAAAAAAGCATTGAGATTTTAAAAGAGGGTTACAATAGCCACTTTGATGGGGAGCTATTAAATAAATTCATCGAAATTTCAAATAGTTTATATAAAGATACTGGATTAAAAGAAAAAGAAGAACTAAACAAAGAGCTTGATAGTCTGATAGAAAAATACTTTTTAGAGTAAGCTCTCTTTTTTAGTCTCAGCTCTTAGTTTTTTCAAAATCTCCACCATCGCTAAAGTATCAAGTTTGCAGTACTTAAGCAGGGCAGTTCTAGTTTTTTCTTTTTCATCTTCACTCATAAGAGATAGTTTAGCAAAAGCATTCATAGCATCACTACCATTTTGGATACCATCTAGGCTTTTATAAGCCTCTTGCATCTCTGTAACCAGCGCTGGCAAGACATACTTGATGGAGTAACTTCCTTGCATCTTGGGAGTTAGATAGTGCTTCTTTTGAAAAGGAGACATTAAGTCTCTCATGTTTTCATTTAAAGAGAGTAGATGCTCTTTTAACTCAGAAAAACTCTCAGCAAGTTTAGCAATCACTCCTTTTTCAAAACTCATGTTATAAGCCAAAACCGTAGCATCTTTTGGAATGTCTCTAACAATACTCTTAGCCAACTCATAACGAGGATCTTTACCATCTTGAGCCAAATACTCACAGTGCTCTAGCTTCCCATCTAAGTGCTCTATGTGAAGTGAGTACTGAAAGGGTATCTGCTGATATGGAGATATGCCTCTCCACTCTGGAATTGCCTGCTGGAAGGTTTCAAAGTCAAGATGATAGATAGGATAAGTTAGTGTCTCAAGAAAACTTTTTATACTCTCTTTATCAATATAGGTGCTTTGACTCTTGTAGTTTTGCACCTTTTGTTTTTGTATGGCTGTCATGGCAAAATCATCAGAAATATCTTCTATCTTTACTATCCCTTGAGTGTAAAGTTCTAGCTGTTTTTTACTTCCAAGGTTAAAGATATTAAAAATCGAATAGTCAGGAATCCCTCTTTGAACTCTCCAACAATACTCCTTAGCATCACACTCATAAGGAGTGTTACAATGAGCACCAATATCAATATTTGGCTCATCATCGGACAAATAAGCCTTAAACTCCTCAAGCTTTTTAGAGATGCCAAGCTCCAAAACATCAACTTCCTCACTAACATCGACAATCTTAAAAAGCCTATCCAATTCAAGCGCCTCGCCTCGTACATAAGAGCTGTCAATATGCACAACAAAACTACCAACTACACTATATCCAAGCTCTTTTAGCACATAGCGCTGGATGGAGACATCATGAAGATAGATATCTTTGACGCTAGTAGAACTCTTCACCTCATAAATCTCCACTCCATCAGGCGTAACCCTTAAAATATCCACCAAAACAACTATGCCATCATAAAGAAATGTAGCCTCATAAATATGCCTAAATCCCTCATCCATCAGCTTTTTTGTAGCTTCAAACATACCAGCAAAATCATCAGGCTTATAAACAACTTCTCTACCATCAGGAAAAAGCCCACAAGCCAAACCACCCACAACATTACCAGTCTCAAACCGAGCCAAAGCAGTTGCATCAGGAGGAGTAAGCACTTCTTTTTTGTACTTTTTTAGCCATAAAGATTTTGGGCATTGGATGCCACGGGTGTATAGGGATTTAGAGAGGGTCATATTAAATTAGTCCTTCTTGAAGTTCTAATTTATTTATCATTTTTTCTATTGCCGGCAAATCTAAAAGAGGAAATCCAAAAGTATAACTTGACTCTACATCATGTGTTTTTCCTATTTTAGTAAAACTTCTATGTAAATGATCAGGGAAAAATTGTATATCTTTATGATCAGGAGCGGAATCAATTCTTTGAAACTGATTGCCATTTGGCTTATTTACCATATAGCCATAATCCATTAAAGTATTAAGCCTTAAAATGATTATTACACCAGATTTTCTTTTGAAAGTTAATGTATATTCATTTTTACTCTCGTTATATATAGAATTATTGAATAAATCACATTGTAATTCTCTTTTAATTTCATCAATAATGAAAGTTACAATATTTTTTTCTATTTTATTTTGCATATCGAAGGAGGGAAAATCTATTCCCATTTTAAATAAATTTGACATAAAATGTAGAAAGGATGGATTTTGTTTAGCTAGTTTTTGGTGCTTATAACAAGTATGTGCAATTATAAATAATGCTTTTTCTTGCATAATTATTGAACTTATATACCCTGATGCTTTTTGACCACAGACTATACATCCATCTGGTTGCCCATTCAAAATTATAGTTTGTTCAATTTTTGTATTATCTATCCGTCCATTCGATACATCCACTAAACCTGCCAATTTTTTGATTAGCTTATCTTCCCATAAACTGAATTCTTCATTCCAACTTGTATTTTTATATCGATAATGTAATGTTAAATGGTTTTCAGTCTCTAAACTATTATCTAAAAATGATAAAAATGCTTCTTTAGATAAAGCTCCTATTTCTGTATATTTATAACAATAAATTCTATAGAATGGATATTCTTTGCAAGGTCTATATTCGGCTACTAATAAGTTTTCTTTTTCAAAAACTTCATCTGCATCTATTGCCATTTTTATCCATAAATTCGGATTATCAGTTAGCATTTCAAAAACAATTTTATATTTTCTTTCAATATCTTTGTATATAAATAATATTATTTTTAATATAAAATCAATATCTTTTCCTAATGCAGAGTGTAAATTATACTGATTTATCAACTGGTCTATTTTTATCATATCTTATCCTTTTACATTTTATGTAATTGTTATGACTACTTAGTCTTACCCAACTTCAACAAAACTAGTCCCATCCCCATTTGGTATAACCTTGATTTGCAACGGTATCCGCTCTTTCAACGCTTCCACATGGGAGATGACTCCGACCATTTTTCCGCCGCTTTGTAGAAGGTTTAGAGCGTTTAGTGCGGTTTCTAGGCTCTCTTCATCTAGTGTTCCAAAGCCCTCATCTAAAAAGAG
>JAQUFE010000053.1:2113-10597 GCA_028684815.1 Sulfurimonas sp. | reverse complement strand
ACTCAAGTGCATCTGTCAATCCCTCTAGAGCTAAGTCTAAAATATTTATATAAAAAGCTTGAAGTTCATCTTCATCAAAGAGGTCTTGCGCCTTTTGTTCTAACACATAAAGAGAAGCAATATCTGCACTCTCTTGAGCTTTTAAAACTTTTTGTTTTAGTTCTTTAAGATTCATATAGATACCTTAGTTGCATCATCTTGTGAATCTCTATTTATAAAGCATGGGCTAAATGTGATAGTGGTTGATGAAGTTAGATTTGATGGAAGGGCGTTTTTTTTTAACGAATAGTTTAGTTTTTCAAATTGATATGGTATAAAATTCATATATTTCTCATATTTGGTAAATTTTCGAAATTATATCTGAAATGTATAAGAGAATCTTTAATATTTCCTTAAGAAATTAACTAAATTTTTAAGACATGTCTTTTAATTGTGCCACTTTATGAAAATAGTTGTTTCATTTTAGTTTAAATTTATAAAATTCATTCTATAATTTTATACTTATTATAAGGAGGTACACATATGAAACACACTTATCTTTCACAAGAGGTTATCGAAGAAGCTCTAAATCTTCATCAGATTACTCAAAAAGAAGCTGAAAAACTTAGAGTTAAACTCGATTCAGAGCTGTCAATATATGATATGACACATAAATAAGGCTAAATAAAGTAGCTTATTGCTTAGGAAGTGAAAATTTTTGAGTAATTAGCTCGCCTTCATCATTAAAAAACAGATAATATAGTAAATCTTTCTTAACACTCAGTCCTGCTAAATATCTCAGTGCAATATTTGCTTGTAGAGATGCTATATGCATAACTATTGGCGCAGTTATTCCTTCTGGTTTTTTATCATTTATCTTAAAAGAGTCCCTATAAGATGCACTCTCAAAAAAACAGACTTGTCCATGATAGGCTTCAACACTTCCATAAATCCAAGGTATATTTTTGCTTTTTGCGTAGTCACTTATCTCGCCTCTAGTTGGAAGATTGTCTGTTGCATCTATAATTAGATCTAAAACAATATCCTTTTTGCAAAACTCTTCAAGTTTGCATTCATGAGCTATGGCTTTTACAAAGGGACATCTTTGTTCTATAAGGTTTGCATTAATAACAGCTTTATTTTTACCCTCATCACCAATCTTAAAAGCTATTTGACGATGTAGGTTATGAGTTGTTACATCATCAAAATCTATCATATGTATTTCACCAATGCCGCTAGAACCAAGTGCAAATGCGAGCGAGCTTCCTAAACCGCCTGAGCCTACTATAGCTATTTTTTTTGTTTGTAGAGAGTTTTGAGTATCTTCTCCCCAAAGTTGAACTTGTCGTAAAAAATAATTCATCATATCTTAGCCTTTTTGTTAAAAAAATTATTATAACACAGTAAAACAACAAATTTTATAGTAAAGATATGTTTACCTTAAATAGCATGAAAAATTCACTATTTTAAGATGCAACTTTCGTTTTGATATGGTAAAATATAATATTAATAATAAGGAAGTGTAATGGAATTTTATCAATATATTTTGATTTTTCATATTATGGCATTTATGTCATGGATGGCGGGGCTTTTTTATCTGCCGAGGCTTTTTGTTTATCATGTAGAACATATGGATAAGCCTGATTATGTAAAGATTGTTGAGATTCAAGAGTATAAACTTTATAAGTATATTGATATGCCAGCAATGATAGCGACAGTTATCAGTGGAGCTGTGATGTTTGCTTTGAACCCACACCTTTTTGATATGGGAGCTTGGGCTTATGCAAAGATAGCGGTTGTGCTACTTCTTGTTTGGTACGATCTCTCTATGAATCATTATCGTAAGCAATTGTTAACAAGAACATGTACAAAAAATGGAAAGTTTTTTCGTGCTTACAATGAATTTCCAACGCTTCTTTCGATTTTAATAGTGACTTATGTTGTGTTAAAAGATGTACCAGTTATATTTACTGCCATCATGATAGTTCTTTTTGCTGTTACCGTATATGTACTCCTAAAACATGCAAGAGAACCAAATCTTAATGTAGTAGAAGAAGAGCTAAAAAAACTCTAAAGTAGTAGGTAAGCCTGATAAAGATAAAAATAGCTTTAAGGTTTGTACTTTTAGGAAGTGATGCTTGCGAGGTTAAAACCTCGATTCCTATTAGTACATCTTTTTATCATCTTTTTCAAGCCATATATCAAAAAGTTTCGCATTTTGCTTGGCATCTAACTCTATAAGTTTTACATCTATGTTTTTTCCTTTTAGCATCTCATAGAATCGTTTATCATCAAATCCTCCACGAGCGGCATCTTCTTCATCTGCTCCATAGTAAACAGTGGAAATTCTTGCCCAAAATATTGCTCCTAAGCACATAGGACAAGGCTTACAACTTGTGTATAGTGTGCAGCCATCAAGCTCAAATGTTCCTAAAACTTCGCTTGCCGCTCTTATGGCATTTATCTCTGCGTGAGCAGTTGGATCTTTACTTAAGAGGACGCTATTGTGTGCCTTAGAGATGACTTTGCCATCCTTTACTATAACTGCACCAAAAGGTCCACCTTCATTATTTAACATTGCATCAACTGCTTCATCGTAAGCTATCTTCATAAATCTATTCATATCAAAATTATAACCAAAAGAAGTAATTTTGATTTAAGATAGATTACTATATCTATATATCTTGATATATTCATTAAAAATATGTTACACTTCATCTTTTAAAAAAGAGTGCAAAATTTAGGAGTTGATATGTTTAGTCTTTGGGAGAGTTTTAGTGCTTATATAATTTTTGAGCTTTTAGGTTTTGATAGTCAAAGCCACCTAGGAGAAGCTTTACATTTTTTTCTTTTTGATACTATAAAAATCTTTATATTACTCATCGCTATAGTATATGCTGTAACACTTTTAAGAAGTTATTTTCCTATTGAGAGGGTTAGAGATTATATAAGTGGTAAAAATAGAATTATTGGACATATTTTCGCTGCTCTTTTTGGGATGCTGACTCCTTTTTGCTCATGTAGCGCTATTCCTCTATTTTTGGGATTTTTGCAAGCTAGAATTCCTTTAGGAGTCACTTTTAGTTATCTCATCTCAGCACCACTTAGTGATGCTGTAGTTATTGCTCTTCTTTTCTCTCTTTTTGGACTAAAAATTACGCTGCTATATATTGGATTTTCACTCACTATTGCTATTGTAGTGGGTCTTATTATTGGAAGCTTAAAGCTTGAAAAAGAGGTTTTACTTGAGGTAAAAGCAGCTTGCTGTAGTGCTACTCAAGAAGCAAATACTCAAACTCTTTTTAAACTTAAGATGAGTAATGCGTGGAGAGATACTATGGATATTTTTAAGCAGATATATCTCTATGTTATCATAGGTATCGCAATTGGAGCTTTTATACATGGCTATGTTCCAACTGATTTTATAACCAAATACGCAGGTGGAGATGTTTGGTATGCGCCTATAGTTGCAGTTGTTATGGGGATTCCGATGTACTCAAGTGCAGCTGGGATGTTGCCACTTATTGAAGTTTTGACTCAAAAAGGGATGCTGCTTGGAACTGCTCTTAGTTTTATGATGGCAGTTGTGGCACTCAGCCTTCCTGAGGCTATGATACTAAAGAGAGTCTTAAGCACAAAACTGATTGTTATATTTTTTAGTACAGTTGGAAGTGCGATACTCTTAGTAGGTTTTATTTTTAATATGATTTTGTAATTAAAGCTCAAAACTTCTTTGCATATGAGTCTTTATGTCTTTTAGACTTAACTCTTTGTTTACAAAGAGCTCATTTGCTAAGATGCCTTGACCTAGTAGCATATCGGCTCCATCTTTATAGGTAATGTTGTGCTCTTTTGCAAGAGTTAAAAATGGAGTCAGTTTACCATATATAGCATCTGCGACATATGAAGTTTTAGCTAAGATCTCATCTAGCATCTCTTTTGGAGCAGGAAGTTCTTCATCTTTTAAGCCTGCACTTGTTGTATTTACAACTAAATCGTACTCTCTGTTTTTGTAGCTATCCCAGCTTGAAGTCTCACAACCAATCTCACTAAAATAGGAGAGTCTTTTCTCGCTTCTATTTAAAACACTAACTTTAATACCATCTTGTAAAAACCTAGATGCAAGGGCTTTTGCAGTTCCACCAGCTCCTAGGATAAGTATATTTTTAATCGTACCAAACTCTTTAATGGCAAACATAAAACCATCTGCATCTGTGTTATAGCCTATAAGTCTGCCATTTTCATTTATAAGAGTGTTTACCACACCTACACTCTTTGCAAAACCTCTAACTTCATCACAAGCTAAAAAAGCTTCTTGTTTGTGTGGAACTGTAACATTTGCACCACTAAGTTTAAGAGCAAAAAAAGTCTCTCTTAGCTTTGAGCCATCTTTAAGATGAACTCTTGTGTAGCAAGCTTTGTAATTTAACGCTTTAAAAACAGAGTTGTGCATAAGTGGAGAGCGAGAGTGCGATACAGGATCGCCAAAAATCGCAAATAATTTCATTTTAGTCTAGATCTTCAAGTGAAGAGACTAGGGCACCGAGTTTATTTTTAACCTCTAGGTATTCTAGTTCATTTTGACTATCAGCTACAACTCCAGCGCCAGCTTGAAGTACAACTTTGTCTTCCTTTACAAGAGCTGTTCTTATGGTTATGGCACTATCCATATTGCCATCAAAACCGAAATAGCCTACACTTCCACTATAAAAACCTCTTTTTATACCCTCATATTGCGCAATAAGCTCCATTGCACGAATCTTTGGCGCACCAGTCATGGTTCCTGCTGTAAAGGTAGCCATAAAAAGGTCAAACATATCTTTATCATCAGCAAGTGTGGCAGTTACATCTGAGACTATGTGCATAACATGAGAAAATCTCTCTATATGCATCATATCTTCAACTTTTACACTTCCAGTCTTTGCCACACGACTCACATCATTTCGACCCAAATCTATAAGCATCAGATGCTCTGCTAACTCTTTTGGATCAGCTAAGAGTTCAAGTTCGAGCTCTTTGTCTCTCTCTTTTGTGTCACCTCTTTTTCTAGTTCCTGCAATTGGTCTTAAAAGAAGTTTCCCATCACTTAGTCTTACCATCACTTCTGGTGAACTTCCGACAATATTAAACTCATCATATTCTAGTAAGAACATATATGGTGATGGATTTTTTGTTCTTAGGATTCTGTAGAAACTAAAAGGATCTACTTTTATCTCTCTTGTAAAGCGATTTGTCATAAGGATTTGAAAAACATCACCACTTTTTATCATCTCTTTAGAGTCTTCTATCATCTTAAAAAATTTCTCTTTTGAGTGTGCAAAGCTCCCTTTATCGCTGCCTTCATTTTTTATCATGTTGACATATTCATAAGAGCTTTTAAGCTTAGTCTCTATGGAGTTAAACTCTTTGCTTAACTCTTCTAGAGTGCTAATAAGGGTGATTTGATGGTTCTTATGTGAATATACTAAAATGAGTTTTGGAAGAATGAGGTCAAGGTCTGGAGTGTTAAGCTCATCTTTGAGAGCATCCATATAGCTTTTTAGTTTTGGCTCAAAAACTTTAACCATATCGTAACCAACAAAACCGATAAATCCATCAACAAAGCCTATCTTAAGCCCACTTGTAATCTCTCTGTACTTCTTTGCATCTATCTTTTTATAGTACTCTTTTAAAAATTCAAATGGGTTTTGCGTTAGTCTGTTTATTTTACCAAAAGCATTAGTATAGAGTGTTTCATCGTTTATATATTGAAGTCTCTCTCTAGCTCCAATGCAGATAAAACTATAGTTTCCATCACTCTGCCCAGCACTCTCAAAAAGGTAAGAAATTTCACCTCTAAAAATGCTCTTTAGTTTAGAATATACTGCAATAGGTGCTAATTGGTCTAGTATAAATTGCTTAGAATATATCATTATATCTTAGTCAAAAAAGCGCCAGCTTCTATATTGCTTCTAATATTTCTAAGTGCATCTCTGGCTTCTTTTTCAGTGTAAAAAGGACCTACTAATACTTTGTTTAAAACACCTGTACCTTTTGCTACCTTGTGAAATTTATATCTATAGCCTTGAGCTAAGATAGAATCCAAAAACTTTTTATTTGGTGCGTATTTTGAGAAAGAACCGACTTGTACATAGTAAGCGTTTTGACTACTTAACGCTGGAGCATCTGCTTTAGTCTCTTTTTCTACTTTGGCTTCAACTTTAGGAGCTGCTTTAGCTTCTTCTTTTTTAGGCTCTACAAGTTTTACTTCTTCTTTACTCTCTTGAGATTGTTGTTTTAATCTTTGTGCAATCTGGTCAAGATTATCATTGCTATTTTCTTGAATAACTTCTACCTCTTCAAAAAGTGGTTCTTCTTGAGGTTTCTCAACTGTAGTGACTTCTTCTTGTGGAAGTGGTATTGGTTGTGGCAGATTGTCCTTTGCATCAGGTGTGAGAGTGCTCATAAGCATCACAACTATAATAAGAATAACACCGAGTGTAGCTACTGCTAAAATAATTTTTTTATTTGAGCTAGCTGAATTGCTTCTATTTAATATAATATCATTTAGTTCATTTTTTTCATTCATAATACAACCTTTAAAAGTTTAGTAGCACTTATAATACCAAAATTTCTATAATTTATATAGGAAACTTCTGTTCTTCGCGGTCGGGACTTTGTATATCGACTTTGATTAGAAGCTAAAGATGCCAAACAGTTGGCGTTTTCATAATGTTTCTTACTTATGTTTTAAAAAAACACACACTATATGTGTTTTCTAAAGAAGCATCTTACATATGCTTTGACCAAGAAGCGCCTCGCTCTTTGGCATAGACTTCGTAAGGAAGCGTTAGGATGTTGTACTCCTCTGGCATATCTGCATTTGGATACATTCTCCACTGCTTAGGTTGCTTGGCTGCTAGCTTCATAGATATCATCTTTCCTAACTGGATAGCCTCTTGAAGAGTTGTGTGCCCTTTGTGTATGTAAACATGAAGATGCCCCTCAGTTTTTGTTTGATATGCCGTAAAGTTGATGAAACCCTCTTCACGAAGAAGGAGTTGTGCTCTATGGTAAAATCTTTCAGGATCTCTTCCATTGTAGTCAATGACTATGTTTTCAGCCTTATTATGAGCGTTTACTAAAGAGTGAGCAACAGTAATTTCGCCTTTGATATGTTGGTTAATTATAGACTGCGTTAGTGGTGCATTTATTTTTTCAAACTTATTGTAAAAAGTTCTACCTTTGTATGATAATTTTTCTACAACGCTATCACTCTTTAGCCAGTAGTGGTCACTTACCATTTTAATAAGTTTTAAATCCATAGCAGTCATAATATATATTCCTTTAATTTTATTTCATAAAATGAAAGGGAACCTTTCATTTATTTGTCACGGTATCGGAAGTAATTCCGCTACCTACGCTAACGCTGAGTTTCCCTCAGCGGGAAGCTCTCGGCACTTGTGCCTCTTATTGTTTTGTCACGGTATCGGAAGTAATTCCTTACGCTAAGCTTTTTTCTGTCTTTTTATTTAAAGTCAGACGTTTTTAGTATGTTGATTGGTTATAAATTATAAAACCTTGAGCTAAAGCTTTTAGCTCTTCTTTTATAGACTCTTGAAGTTTAGTGTTATTTATATTATCTAAAACATCAGCTATCTTGTTTGCAATAAATGTAAACTCTTTATCTTTCATCCCTCTACTTGTTAATGCAGCTGAACCTATACGGATGCCAGAAGTTACAAATGGACTTCTTGTCTCGCCTGGAACTGTGTTTTTATTTATAGTAATACCAGCATTTTCTAACGCTGCATCTGCATCTTTACCGCTAATCTCACGACCAACAAAAGAGACTAAGATTAGGTGATTATCAGTTCCGCCACTAACTACATCGTAACCTCTACTCATTAAGACTTCACCTAAGATTCTTGCATTTGTCTTTACTTGCTTAGCGTACTCTTTCCACGCAGGAGATAGGTTATGTTTAAAACCAACAGCTTTTGCAGCGATAACATGAACAAGTGGACCACCTTGAAGCCCTGGAAATATAGCAGAGTTCATCTTTTTAGCTATCTCTTCATCATTTGTCATAATAACGCCACCACGAGGACCAGCTAGCGTTTTGTGTGTAGTTGTTGTTACTACATGAGCGTGAGGAAATGGACTTGGATGTTCACCAGCTGCTACTAAACCAGCGATATGAGCTATATCTGCAAACATGATAGCACCAACTGCATCGGCTATTTCACGGAACTTTTTAAAGTCAATCTCTCTAGCATAAGCAGATGCACCACAAACTATAATCTTTGGTTTTACAGCTTTTGCAATCTCCATGATTTTGTCATAATTCATACGGCCATCAAGCTCAACCCCATAAGTGAAACTTGAGTAGTTTTGTCCAGAAAAACTTGGTTTGCTACCATGAGTGAGGTGTCCGCCATGGCTCAAATCCATACCTAAAAGTTTATCTCCAGCCTTTAGCAGACCTGCATAAACAGCAGCATTTGCTTGGCTTCCTGAGTGAGG
>JAQUFE010000053.1:0-2013 GCA_028684815.1 Sulfurimonas sp. | reverse complement strand
CCTTTAAATCTCTCATATTGATCAACAGGATCATTTAACTCACTAAAGGCATTTGAGATCTCACGACCAGCAATAAAAAGCTCAAATCTCTCTGTAACATCTAGGTTTTTATCACATCTTCTTGCAAGTGGAGATATCTCAACTGGATACTCTGTTATGAAAGTAGGGTTGATAAGTTTTTTCTCAACAAAAGCATCAAAGAGTTCACCTTGAAGTTGACCTAGAGTCATATTGATATTTGCAGAAAAGTTTCTATCGTTTAAATATTTTATTATATTTTCTTTATCTTTAATAATATCTGGGGGAACTTCACCAATAGTTACAAGTGACTCTAAAAGAGGAATCTCAGTAAACTTGTCGAAGTTTATTTCTAGTTCGCCATATGGAAGAATACTAGGAAGGCTTAAATGCTCAAAAAGATATTTAAAATACTCTTTTGTAATTTCTATAAGATCTTTATAGTTTTTATAAGCCCAATAGAACTCTATAGAAGTAAATTCAGGGTTATGCGTAGCATCCATGCCTTCATTTCTAAAGTTTCTATTTATCTCAAACACAGCTTCAAAACCACCAACTATCAGTCTTTTTAAGTAGAGCTCTGGAGCTATCCTTAGATATCTGTCGATGCCAAGAGCATTATGATGCGTAACAAATGGCTTAGCGTTTGCACCACCAGGGATAGGGTGCATCATAGGAGTTTCAACTTCTAAAAAGCCTTTGTTTTCAAAAAAATGGCGGGTTAAAGAGATAACCTTAGAGCGAATTGTAAAAGTTTTTCTAGCATCACTATTCATTATAAGGTCAAGATATCTCTTTCTATATCTAATCTCTTTATCTGTTACACCGTGAAACTTTTCAGGTAGTGGCGCTATAGCTTTAGTTAACATTTTTACTTCAGTCGCATGAAGTGATAGTTCACCTTGCCCCGTTATAAAAGGAAATCCACCAACTTCAACTATATCTCCTACTTCAAAATGTTTTTTAAAAAATTCATTGTAAAAATCATCAGAAAGATTATCTCTAGCTACATAGACTTGAAGCATTCCGCTTTCATCTTCAATCTTGATGAAGCTTGCCTTTCCCATCATTCTAAAAAACTTTATTCTTCCACTTATGCAGTAGTGACGCTTTTCATCTCTTTTATTCTCTTTTTCTTCTATATCTGAGTTTACATACAAATATTTTTTTATAGTTGCACTTCTAGCATTATCATTAGCGTATGGATTAAATCCAGCATCTTTTAATATTTGCGCTTTTTCTATTCGTTGCTGTATAAGTTTGTTTTCAAAAGCCAATCTTTTTCCTTTTATTTTATTTATCACATAAAATGAGCAAAGCCCATTTTATTACGCTAGCCGCTGTGGCACTAAAGCTTGGTTCTGGCGAACCAGAGGGTTTTACATATCACGCAAAACGAACAAAGTCCGTCTTGCTACGCTTGGGCGTTGGGCACTAAAGCTTGGTTCTGGCGAACCAGAGGGTTTTATTTGTTATGCAAAACGAACAAAGTCCAAATAATGGACTTTATTTAGTTTGACAGCTCGCACAGATGCCATATATTTGCATAGAGTGGTCTTGCATCTTAAAGTTTAACTCATCAGCTATGATGTGTTGTCTTTTTTCTATCTCTTCATCCACAAACTCCACAATGTCACCACACTCAGTACAGATAAAGTGGTCATGGTGTTCTTTAGCTCCTAGTTCGTACTTTTTGCCTTGAGCACCAAAAGATAGTGAAGTTACCATCTTTGAGTCTTCAAGTAGAGAAAGAGTCCTATATACTGTAGCTATTCCTGTATTTAAGTCAGGAAATTTGTCTTGTATGAGGTGATGTAGAGATTCTGGAGTTAGATGCTCATCTGAGTTATAAAGAGTCTCTAAAATAACTTCTCTTTGAATGGTAAATTTTAGAGAGTTTTTTTTCAGCAGTGCTTTAAAATCACTTAAAAGTTGCTCATATTCGACTGTTCTATCATCGAAGTCAGTTGTTACTTTTGACATTTTCATCCTTTA
>JAQUFE010000052.1 GCA_028684815.1 Sulfurimonas sp. | reverse complement strand
TAGTATATGCAACTGCCATAGCAAGGACATATACAACTGATAATCCAAAAGCTTTTTTAGTAGTAAGCCCCTCACCTTGTGAGATGATAACCCCTGAGATTATAGGAATCATAGGAAAGACACAAGGAGTTAGAGCTAAAAGAAGTCCAAAACCTAAAAAGGTCAGAAGTACAAGTGTGATATTTCCAGACTTTATAGTGTTTGCTATGGCATCTGTTTCAGATACACTCTCTTCTTGGGGCGCTATTTTAGTGGTTGTTTCTTTACTCTCAACGGCACCTTTAGTTGTAGATGCCACGTCAAGTTTACTTCTATCTACTGTAAAATTAAAAGTTTCACTTAGTGGCTCGTAACAGAGACCTTGTTCAGAACAACCTTGGTATGAGAGTACAAACTCAATATTTTGCATCCCACTAGCATCACTATCTTTTTGCAAAGTAATTAAGAACTTAGGAGATTCTAAATAAACCATCTCTTCGTGGTGTTCTACGCTTTGTGGTTTTTTTATCTCTGCTATAGAGATGCCACTGCCCTCTTTTACCTCAAGTTTTAACTGCTCTGCATAGAGATATATATCTTTTGCTATCTCAACAGAAGCCTCTATCTGCATTGAAGGATTTATAGTAGCTTTTGCTTTAAAAGCTTCATCTGGCATCAAAAATTTTGAAGCACCAAAGAGAGAGATGCTTAGAGTTAAAAATAAAACAAGAAGTTTTTTCATTTAGTCACACCTATTTTTTGGCTAATTATATCCAATAAAGATTTCTTATCTATTATCTTTTATCTGCTTATTTATCTTCAACTAGAAGAAAAGCGTAGCCTCTATTTTGCTTGTCAATTAGAGCTATAGTAGAGGTTGGGACTATCTCTACAAAGCTAAGCATATCTTTATCTTCAAGTCCGTTTTTAGTCATTCCTACTTTACAAGCAAAAAACTCAACATTATAAGTACTCGCGAGAGATTTTAGCCTAGTATGAAACTCTTTATACTTACTTATAAGTTCTTTATCATCTTTATACTTTGTCTTGCTTGGATCATTTACAAAAAATCTATAAGCACTACCGTGTACTACTACTGCAACTTCTAACTCTTGAAGTTTACTCTCATAGTGATTTTTATTTACAACTATAGCCTTTAGTACTCTTTTTTCAAAAGTCTCTATATTTCCAGCAGTAAGGTCAATCACCAGTTTTGGTGTTATATTCTCAGCACTACTTAAACCAACTAATAGCATCAATGCTAAAATTATTTTTTTCATCTCTTTACCTCTATTCTGTTATCTCTTTTAAGATTGATTCAAAATCTTTTTGTGCTTCTAGAAGAACTTCTTTTGAATCTTTATCTTCTACTCTTGCACTACTCATCCAGTTGTAAACAGCTGGGAATCCTACAACTATCTTATCTTCATCTTTTTTCTTATACAACATCAAGGTACAAGGAGCAAATGCACTCGCTTCTGGACGTGTTAAAGATACTGTATATATTACCTTGAGTTTACAAATAGAGTATGAAACATAGAAGTCAAATGGAGTCTCGCCATTTGATACACTCTTAATCTCATCATTGTAATCCATATAGTTTGGCATAACAAAACCAAATGGAGCGAAACCATTTTCAAGACCCATCTCTAACTCTTCTCTTGCATCATCAAAGTCCTCTCCATTTAACTCTAACTCAAACTTAGCAACAAGACCCCTACTCTCTTTGAGGCTATCTTCACTTATGGAGTGCTTAGCATCTTTAAAAGTTGTTTTTATTGCTTTTAGAGCCTCTTGCTCTAACTTCTTAAGCAGCTCATCATCAACTCCTAAGATTTTTGCTTGTGCATCTGAAGTTAGTAAAGATAGATGCAACACATCTTCATCCTTAGCCTGATAGATGCCAACACCAAAAGGAGTTAGAACTCCAGCTTCTGGGTACTTTTTAACCAAATCAGCTGATAAAGTTTTATGATATATAGTCAAAAGATTAAAGGTTTTAAACTTTGTCTTTTTAAACTGTTTTTTATACGGAACATTCATCTCGCTGTTTACCGCTACCTTAAAACCACTATTTTTAAACGCTTCTTCAATCTTTGTTGGAGTTATTGCACCATCTTTGTTTTGTATCTCAAAAAGATGCAGATCTCCAGCTCCAAAGAGCATGCTAAAACTAAAGAGTACTAGTAAAGCTATTTTTTTCATGTTTTTCCTTTATATCTAAACTTTAAGGGACTATATTTACCCAACCATCTTTAACTCTCTCTATCATCTCAACTATCCCAGCAGTAACTATCTCACTACCATCTATAAGCTCACTCTTCTTTATATTTTTTGTAGTCATTGTATTTCCACAAGCTACAAACTCAACATTAAGAAGCATCAAAGCTCTCACTCTTAGAGCTATATCTTTATTAACGCTTTGCAGGGCTTTGATACCATGATAATAAGCTACTATTCTCATCTGAACATTATCAGGCCCATAGAACTTTAAAACATTGTTAGCACTGCTTAGAACATGGTGGATTTCTGCATCATCTGCGCTCTTAATAGAGAAGACTATCTGTCTTTGGTTATCAAAAGATGGTTCCGGTTGGGCAAACTTTGTCTCAGCTGTGAGTATCGCACACAAGAGTAAAATTAAAGTAAAATATCTTCTCATTTAAGATCCTTTGTTAGTGATTTAAAATCCTCAATATTCCATGCACCAGGGATTTGTTTTTTAATATTATCATCTATGTCTATGAAAAAGAATGTTGGAGTAAAACTCACTTTTAGCCCAAGTGGAAGAGTGTCTTTATCAAGATTTACCTTGACAGGAATAAACCTCTCTTCTATCCAAGCGCCCATCTCTTCATCATCAAAAACATCTCTTTGCATATCGCTACAGAAGTGGCAATTACTTCGCATAACTTCAAGCATTATAAGCTTTTTACTCTTTTGTTGAACTATCTTTGCTTCTTCATAATTTTTAAATTCTAGCGCATCTAAAGTAAAGCACAAAAGGGCTAAACAAAGAGTTGCAAACTTTAGTTTACTCATCGCCCCACTCCAATGTTCTATAAGCTGTCTCAATATTTTTAGTATGCATCTCTTCATAGAGTTTTAGATGCTCAAACTCACTCATACGAGAATTTGCAAGAGTATCTGTAATATCAAGACCCATCTCAATGGACTCTAACACAAACTCTTTAATGGCTTCAAGATATCTCTTTGTCATCTTTGTGCTATCACTAAGATAGAGACTTCCATGTCCACCTATAATAAACTTACTTTTCTTCGCATCTATCTCATTTAAGGCATCAATCCAATTGTTGATGTTTCCATCACGCAAAGATAACACTCTCTCATTAAACACTAAATCACCTGCAAATACAGCACTTTGTGATGGTATAAAAACTATCATATCATTATCTGTATGTATCGTCTTGTCATAACTTGTAAGTTCTACATCAACGCCTTGAAGATTCAGAGTTTGCACCCCTTCTATATGCTTTGTTGGAAAAACTTCTTTTGTCTTATCAAAAGCTTCTTTAGATATGAATTGTTGCATTCTTATTGGAGTTGCATTTGGTGTATTTGCAAATATTTTAGCGCCTATGATTGTTGCACCATTTTCTTTGTAGTATCCATTCCCAAGCCAGTGGTCATCATGGATATGAGTGTTTATAACATAAGAGACTTTTTGATTTTTGATGCTTCTCATTGCTTTGTGTGCATCTCGTGCATACTTATAGCTAGGTCCGCTATCTATTACTAGGTAACTCTTGCCCAAATCTACGAAGCAAGAGTTGGTGATATTGCCGTTGTTGTGTGTGTCCATTATCTGTGGCTTGCCAAAAAAACAGTAGATTTGATTGTTTATCTTTTTTGGCACAAGATTATACTCAAAGGAGAATAGAGAATGAAAAGCTAACGCTATAAACAGTAATGACTTCATACACACAACCTTTTAGCAATATTTTCTATATGGAGCTTTGTGCTCCATATTTTTAAAACAGGTAGTTCACTTCAAAACGATACTCATTATATGAGTCTTTGTTTAAACCTGTCACTCTACTATCAGCATTAACAATCCCTAAACGAAACTTTGCATCTAGTTGAGGCGTGATTTGTTGGTTTAGATCTATATGGATAATTGTTAAATCCGCTTGTCCGCCACCTTTACCTTGTTTTGCTTCATCAGAGTCTTGAATCGCATAACGAGCCGTTGTACTAAAACCATCTAAGATATCTGCTTTACCAAAGTCATACTTTGCTTCAAACATTAGAGTCTCAGCATTTGCTTTCCAGTTTAGCTGTGCCATTGCACGAGTGTATCCACCTGTTGGGAATCCACGCCATGGCGCTACGATATCTGCTTTATCTTCTACTTTTGAGTATCCGACTTGCCCTTTAAAAGCTCCAACAGCTGCCGATAGACGAGCCATCCAAAGAGAAGTATCTAAAGAATCCCCACTTTTATAACCATTTAGCCCAGCATTAGCAGCATTTATATTACCACTTAAACTAGCCCCACCAATCTTTCCTGCTCCATTATCAAACTGCTTCATATAACGAACACCAGGAGTGATGGTTACACTACCAATAGCTATAGCATAGTTTAACTCTCCTATAATACTAGAGACCATATGAGGGACAGCTGTATATGTTGCATCTGCCTTAAGGTTTGGTATAGATTTATTACTCACTGCTGCTACTATAAGTTCATGATCTGTATCTTTGTTTGCAGCTTGCAATCTTGCATGAGTTATACCTTTGTGTACACCTGAATCATCATTGTTATCCCAAGACTCTCCAGAAGAGTCTTTAAATGTTAAGACATCATGAAAAGTAGTATGGTCGCGAAGTTTCTGAGCTGTAAAGTATGCAGCTTTTAGAGTTGTATCTGGTAAATCTTTAGACTCAACGCTCACACCCTCAAAAGTATTTGGAATCATCTTTGTGTCGTTAGATGCAGTAAGAGCTGACTCAAAAATTTGACGACCAAATTTAAAATCTGTTTTTGAGATGTTGTATTGTAAGTAAGCTTGAGCTAAAACCGCCATTTGCCAATCGCCATCTTTTTTAACATTGTATCTACTAAAGGTATCTTTACCAGATTTTACGTCGCCTACATCACTATTATCTTGTCTCCAGTTAGAGATTGGACTATTTGAATAGTATAACCCAGCTGTTGCGCTTATGCCATAAAGTGGAGCTGTTTTATATAAGATGCTACCACCTGCACCAAAAGCTTTGTTATCTCCATTAGCATTGTCTTTCCAGTCCCATCTAAACGAATTAGCTCTTAAGCGACCATAAAAAACACCCTCAGTAAATGCAGCACCAATATTATCTACACTCTTTGGAAGCGTGTTATAGACTTCCGTCATATTGCCCTTTAGGCTTCTCTTTGGTTTTGCTTCATCTGCGCTCACACTAGCAGCACAGATAAGTGCTGCTACTAGGCTTATTTTTAATATTTTCATCTTTTTCCTTTATGAGTTAGCTTTTTGTGAGCCCTTTGTAGGACATCCGCAGTCATAGTCTAGTAAAACAACATTCCCTTTGTTGCTCACATCCACCACTTTTTTTTGTTTGATATAATCACGCACTACATCATACACTGGTCTAATCTTATCTTTTTGAAGATTTTGCCCTGCATTTTGCAGGTTTCCACCCCATGAAGAGATTATATATGTCTTATCTAAAACAATATCTTCTCCTGCTACCTTAAGCTTGGATATACGCTCGCCAGCCTTGTTACCTACAGCTATGCTATATGTAACTCCACCTAAACGGCTCATATCTCCACCTTGTTGATAGAGAGGATTTGCATTAAAGACATTATCAGCTATATCTTCTAAAAGCTTTGCGATATTTTCGCCCTTTAGTTCAAATGTATAAACATCAGGATAGGTAACTCCACACATCTCATAGACATTATCCATAGTAATGTCATCACCTGCTAGAACTGTAGTTCCCCATCTATATCCTGGAGTAAAAGAGATATCACACTTCATCTCATCCATAATAGCATCGTTTATAAGTTGATCAAAGGTTGAGAAGAATGTATCTCTTTTATATAAAATATTTTTAGTTTTACCTAAAACTTCATTCATCTCACCAGCGTATGGAGCATAGAGTTCTTCGACTAATTTCACGCCCTCTGGGTCTGCTGGTATTAGGTTAGATGCCATAGGAACAAGCTTATACTCATATCCATGAACTTTACCATCACTTGCATCTATATCTAGGCGACCAACATACTTACCATGGCTTCCAGCGATAACAATTACTGTACCATCTATCACTATAGGTTTTGGCGATGGATCGTGTGTATGTCCACTAAGTATAAAGTCGATGCCATGAACCATGCGAGCTACTTCTTGGTCAACACTAAAACCATCATGAGATAGGACAACAACGCAATCAACCTTATGCTCATTTCTTAACTCATTTACATACTCTTGAAGAGTCTCTGGTCTTATACCAAAACTCCAACCCTCTGTAAACTCTCTAGGATTAGCAGTTGAAGTAAAAGGAAAAGATTGTCCTATGATTCCAATCTTAGCACCACCTCTTTGCTCAATTGTATAAGGTTCAAAAATTAACTCCTCATACTCATCAGCAAATGGGTCATTTCCTACTATATTTTGAGAGATAAACTTAGCATCTAGCATCCCTATAAGCTCTTTTACTCTCTCTTTTCCATAAGTAAACTCCCAGTGACCAACCATCACATCTACACCTAAGTAGTTTTGAGCTTTTACTATAGCCTCGCCTCTACTCTTAAGTGCTACACCTGTACCTTGCCATGTATCTCCAGAGTCTAAAAAGAGAACATTTTCTGCCCCTCTCTCTTTTCTTACATGATCTAAGTAAGTTTTCATATGAGCTACTCCGCCCATCTTTCCAAACTTCTTAGCTAAAGTCTCAAAATCTATATGCGTATCAAAGTAAGCATCTAAACTACTTGGCTCTAGTCCGTAGTGTTTTGCAAAAGCTTCACCACATAAAAAGCCAGGAGTTCCCACAAGATTTGGAGCAGATATCAAAGTAGATGGCTCTCTCCAATATAGTGGCTTTAGATGCGCGTGAATATCACACATATGTAAAAGAGTGAAGTTTCCAGTTGCCTTAAAATCATAAATATCTTTTAGTGATATTTGTGCAGGAGTTCTAACACCATCTTTAGAACATCCAACACTAACCGCACCTAGCCCTAAAATAGCGGCTATGTGCATAAAATCTCTTCTTGAAATATCCATTATCTCAACCTTATCTTTTTAGCCCAGGGATAGCTATTTCACTTCCCTTAGCTTCTTGAGTAAAATATACTTCAAGCCCTACCATCTCAGGTGAACCCAAAGGAATAACTGCTAATAAAGCGTTATTCATACATCCTTGAAAACGGCGTTGTAGAGTTCTAAGAGATGACTTTGTCATTCTATACGCTGGCCATGTTGCAGCTGATGCGTTACCATTTGAACCTATATCTGGCAATGGTTGAGTTCTCAAAATTCCACCTATTACTTGTGGTGAGTGACAAGATAGACAAGAGAGTCCTCTAGAGCCTCTTTTTTGCTCAAACGTCAACTTACCTAAAGCGTATGCTTCTTTCATATGTTTGTTAGCATCTATATCTATTTGAAGCTTAACTCCATTTGCAAGGGACTTTGCGTATGAACCCATATCAAACATATCTGAACTCTTAAGAGCAAATGGTTTATGCCCATTTTTATGCATTAGTCCTTGAAGTGCTTGATCAAGTCCAACAACTTGCTTAAACTCCTCTAAGTATCG
This sequence comes from Sulfurimonas sp., assembly GCA_028684815.1. Taxonomy (GTDB): domain Bacteria; phylum Campylobacterota; class Campylobacteria; order Campylobacterales; family Sulfurimonadaceae; genus Sulfurimonas. The sequence goes on along the minus strand of JAQUFE010000052.1, from coordinate 2,951 downwards.
TGGAAAACCTGCTATATAAGCTGGTAACTCATCTTCACTAATTTTGAAAAATGCAGCTAAACCAGCTTCCCCACCACAAAACTCTTCAAGAAGTTCACCACCATTTGCTACCATAATATCTGCTGGATTATCTTCTAGCATCTCAGCATACATTTCACGGTCTGCGTCGCTCATTGCAAACTGTTCACTCGCATATGAGAGTGAACAGACAAGAGCAAGAGATAGTGCTATTTTAATTGTGTTCTTCATTGATTATCCTTTTGGTTTAATCTTCATGCTTTTTTCGTGAACTTCACCTGTACTATCACTATATGTGACACTAAACTTACCCTCGCCATTTATCTTCATATATGTAGTAAAAACTGGGTTTGTAGAGAGTGATTCCCACACATTCATAGTTGTAATGACTTTGCCGTTATACTCAAACTTTACGCTATTTACATACTTTGCTGGGATAATCTCTTTAGTTGTTTTATCTTTTCGCATTCCAGTTTCCATCGGATGCATAACCATAAAACTGACTTTGACTATTTCGCCATCTTTATAACTATTTGGTTTAATCTTAATAAGTGATTTTCTACTTGACATTTTTATTTTCCTTAATTAATTTTATTTTAAATTTTTTGATAAATGATTGAGTATCAACCACATCCACCAATAGTAACTTTTACATTTTGACTAGCTGATAAAAATGTACCATCACTAAGCGCTACTATGGCAGTTACATCTTGCGTGTCCCCTAGTTTTATACGAGTAGCAAACATAGCCTTCCCATTTGCAGGAGTTAAATGCACATCAATACATCTAGTATTTGCATTTTTTGTAGCTAAGATATGTATAGCTTTTACATAGTCACTATCAGTCATAGGAGATTCTACCTCGACTGTTACAGGCACAACAGCGCCGTTTTCAGCAATCTCTGGAACTTTTAGGCTTACTTTTGAAGACTCTACTGCGCCTTTTCCACCAGTTATAGCATCTAATGCTGCCTTAAACGAAAGGTCATTTGGACCTTTTGGTTTTTTTGCTTCATCTGCAAAACTTATCGCTGGGCTTATAGCCGCGATCGTTGCCACCGCACCTAGTTGTTTAAAAAAATCTCTTCTTTGCATTTTAATATCCTTATTTTGTTGAAATAACATATGAAGTAATTTCACATATCTCTTTAGGTGTAAATAACTTAGTAGTTAAGTTAACTGTCATGTTTGTGTTTTCATTATCTATACGAGGATCAGCGATTTTTTGAAAAACAAACTGATTGTCTCTAACACCACTATCCATAAACATAGCCTTATATCCAGTTAAATCTGGACCAACATTTCCACCGCCTTGGGCTTTTTCAATATTGTGACAAGCTACACAGTTACCATACTGTTTAGTCTCACCCTTTTTTATAACTATACCCTTTGGTGTTGTTGACCCAGCTTGTGCGCTATTTAAGTTGTGAAATATATAAGCACCTCTTGCAATAGCATCTTTGTCTGTAGTAATACAGTCTTTTGGCATAGTATAGACTGTAGCCTTACCTAGTAAATCTTCTTTGATTATCTTACTTGCATTTGGTTTTTCTATCACACTACTATAATCAGCAGCAAAAAGTGAAGCACTTACTAGAAGCGATATCATCACAGTTTTTTTCATACTCTGTTCCTCCTATTTTCATTTCAGGAGTAAGTCTATCTCTACTATGTAAAATTAATGTAAAATGAGGCTAATTTATAAGATTTATTTATTATATGGGGTAAAAACGTACAAAAACTCACTTCCTTTTTTCGGAATAGAGTTTATTATGAGTTGTATATTTTCTTTGTCAATGATGGATTTTACTATGCTTAGGCCTATACCAAAGCCACCTTTACTGATGTTTTCTCTATAGTATCTACTTAAAATATTCTCAACATTCTCTATCCCTACACCATAATCTTTGATACTCATATAGAGCTTTTCGCCCTCTTTGTAGAGCTTTATATCTATCTTTGAGTTCTCATAAGAGTACTTGATGGCGTTTGAGAGAGTGTTGTCTATGACTCGCTGGAGCTGCTTTGGATTCATAAAGATCATAAGTGACTCTTCTATCTCTTTATTTATTACGATATTTTTCATAAGCGCTACTTCACTAAAGTACTCTACTCTCTCTTTTAAAAACTTATCAAGGCTGATATCTTGTTTTTCATACTCTATTCTCTCATGTTTTATAAGATAGTCCATATCATTATATATGTTTGAGAGAACCTTAGATGCAGCCTTCATTCTTTGCATATATTTGTTTGGTGCATTTTTTCTGTTGTATAAGTCGATATTTACATTTATGATAGAGAGCGGAGTGTTTATCTCATGCATAGAATCTTTTATAAAGTTATCTAGCTGTTTGTTCATTCTTTGAAATGGTTTTGCAAAACTTTGCAAGAAAAATATACTAAGAGTAAAGATAAGAATAACTATACTAAAGAGTATATAAAGAGCCTTCTCATAAACAGATGCGAAAGAGAGTTTGTTTTTTATTATAAGATATGAAGCTCCAAAATATCTATCTTCTGGGAGCTTAACTATTAAGTAAGCATCGTTGTCTTCTAAGTTATAACCATCTTTGAAGTACTTTATCTTGTAGTTTATAAGAGAGAAGATAGGTTTAAATTTCTCATCATAAAGCCCTGACTGGAATGTTTTAAAGCGTGGGTACTCAAAATACTCTTCATGCTGGTTGTACTCTTGCATCGCTTTTAAGATTAGGAGTGATTTCTCTTTTAGAAGTAACTCATTTTCTATGGAGTGTATATTTTTCATATATATAAAGTAAAAAAAGAGTGGTGTTAGGAGTATTGTGGAGACTAAAGATGTATAGATTAGTGCGTATTTTGCAGAGTACTTGTTACCTTTCAATGATGTATCCTAAACCTCTTCTGTTTTGTATAACACCTTCTGGAAGCTTTTTTCGTAAGTTGTTGAGTTGC
>JAQUFE010000051.1 GCA_028684815.1 Sulfurimonas sp. | reverse complement strand
CCACTCTATCATTTGTACTCTTTTTTATAAGTTCAAGGGCTTTTTTCTTAGCCAACTCAAGTCTATTTGGATAGACATCTTCACATAACATTGAGTCTGAAATATCTAAGGCTATTAAGATATCACCGCCAATGGCTTTTACACGCACAGTTCCCTCTTTTAGTACGGGTTCTGCTGAAGCTATAACTATAAGTAATCCTGCTAAAAAGAGGAGGTTTTTTCTTGTCTTTATCGTGAGTACATTAGAGTTTATTTTTAATTTATCCATTATCTCTTTTGAGAAGTAGTGTTCATGCGACTCTTTTTTTATCAATATATAAGCGTAAACTATTATAAGTGGAGGTAGTAAAAAGTAGAAAAATTCAGGATGTAAAAAAGTCATTAAATCTCTCCTCTTTTATTTCTAAGAAATATATAAAGAAGTAAAGAGAAAAACGAAACGAGTAGTGGGAATATATAAAAGTATCTTAAAAAACTAAATGTTTCATTATCTATATCTGATCTTTCAAGTTCATCTATCTTTTCATAAATAGCACTAAGTTCACTTGCATTTACTGCACCAAAAGAGGCTCCTCCAGTCTCATTTGCAATAAAAGAGAGCATTTTTTGGTTGTACTCATGAGACTCTCCTATCCCGATGGAGTAAACTTTTACGCTATGTTTTTTGGCAAAATCAATGGCTGCATCAAGAGGAAATTCACTATCAGGCGTGTTGTATCCATCTGTGAGCAAGATAGCTATTTTTGTTGTTGATTTAGATGATTTGAGCAAGTTTACACCTTGAGCTAGTGACTCAAAGAGAGCTGTATATGGTCCTGCCATACCGATATATAGGTTTGATACTACATCTTTTAAGATATTGGCATCATAAGTTAGAGGTGATGCTATAAAAGAGTATGTACCAAAAACTACAACACCCATATTGTCATTTTTTCTACTTATGATAAAGTCAGATACGATCTCTTTTACAGCATCAAAGCGAGTTGAATTTCTGTTGTTTTCATCAAAACCTTTTTCTTTCATAGACTCTGAGGCATCAAGAATTAGAGCTATCTCATAACCTTTTTTTGGCTCTAACTCATAAGGCTCATCTTTTACTGGAGACATCAGTGAGATTATTAGCATCGCGATGCTAAGCCACTTTAAAAAGAGAAGGAGTCGAGATGCGCCGCTGGGTATTTTTACAAACTGTGTGATGTTAGGAAAATAAAAAGAAGGTAATTTTATTTTGCAAATAATTGCACAAAGAGCAAAAAGCAAAATAACAAAAGCTAAAGCTGGGTATTGAAAATAAAGTCCACTAAACATCTCTCTCTTACCCTTATTTAGCTCCATAAACAAAGCATATATTATTCGATATAATACAAAAGTTCAACTTTTCATAGCTTAAATGGAGAAATAGAGATAAAATGATAAAAAAACTGTTACAAATTACACTAATAGCTACCACGCTCTTTTCTTATGAAATAGAGATAGGAAAATCATCTACTATAGAAAAAAAAGATCGGCAGCCTAATTTAGATATTGTCTTAGAGAGAGACGATGCAAAAGATTTAGTGATTGATAAAGGGACAGGCTTGATGTGGCAAGATGATATTGAAGCTAAAACGATAAGGAAAAATCGCAAAGATGCAATACAATATTGCCGCAATTTGGTCTTCGCTGGTTATGATGACTGGTACTTACCAAGGTTAAAAGAGTTAAAAACCATAGTAGATGAGGGAAGATTTAACCCAGCTATAAGAGTTGGATTTAAAAACACTCAGCCTGATCACTATTGGTCATCTTCACCAAATCTCTCAGATACTATAAATGTTCTAAATATCGATTTTAAAAGTGGTAAAACTTATAATAACTCAAGAGCTGGCAAGTGCTATGTTAGGTGTGTTAGAGGTAATTACGATCGTTTAATATAAAGTAAGATAGAGTGAAATATCTATCTTAAATCTTGACTCTATGCCATCTTCTTGTCATAATGAACTATCTTATTTCTTCCAGTTGTCTTTGCAACATAAAGAGCTGTATCTGCAAACTTAATACACTTCCAGATAGTATCTCCATCTTTTGGAAACATTGATATACCAATACTTAAAGTCTTCTTTAGAGTCTCACCAACTCCAACATCAAAGACTAACTCTCCAAATTTAGAGTGTATCTTTTTAGCAATCTCCTCTGTTCCTTCTACACTTGCATTATGAAGCATCACTACAAACTCTTCTCCACCATATCTGATGGCTAGGTCTGATTCGCGAATGCTCTCTTGGAGTAGTTTACCAATAGCTACAATTACTCTATCTCCCACATCATGCCCATAGGTATCATTGACTTTTTTGAAAAAGTCTACATCTAGCATCATAACCGAGTAAGTCTCGTTTAATCTATTTGCTTGGTGCATAATTTGATCTATAAGTTCTTCTAAAAATCTTCTGTTATAAAGCCCAGTCATACCATCTCTTAGTGAAGTGTCTGTTAATTTCTCCATAAGTATCTGACTCTCTATAACTGGCTTTGCAGCTTCAAAATAGTGTTTAATGCTATTTACACAGCTCTTTATTCTCTCAACCTCCGTTTCATCTTCTCCAATAAAAGAGACAGTTAAAGAGATATCATTATTGATAACAAAAGGTATACAAACATAATTTTGTTTTTCAGACAGACAAGCTTGACAAAGATTTGGAAACTCTGTTGATACTGTTACACTCTTAGTCCTGTTTGCGCGGCAGAGATGTGCATTTTTGTTTATCTTATCTTGACAGATTAAGGCCACTTCATCAGTTGCATAGAATAGTTTTCTCTCATTTGCTATGTTGTTTAGCTCATAAAATGCAAAGCATTTTAAGTTGTACTTTAGTTTGAATATATCTATAATTCTGTTATAAACTTCTGACTTGTTTGCATCTAGCTCTATAGTTTTTTTAAACTTATAAACATCAGATAGCTCGTTTATAATTGTGTTTGCTTCATGTAGTGGATCAGCAGAGGAGACACTTCCTTGAGGTATAAAAGTTCCAAGATTTAGCTTTATCTCTCCAAATGTTTTTTGCATCTTTGCAAAGAGGGTGTTTAACTGCTCGGTAATCTTTTTAGCATCTCCTCCTAAAGTCGTCTCAAACTTATGAGAAAAATCTCCACTATATGCTTTTTTGATACCACTTTGCATGGTGGAGAAGAGTTGCATAAAAGGATTGGCATAGCGGTTAAGCAAGAAAAGAACTATAATTAAAAAGATTAGGTTGATGCCAAGAATCTTTAAAATGGTTATCATCCCACTTGCTCGCATATCGCTAATATCAAACTCCATGCTAATTACTCCAAGCGTATCACCCCGTTTTACATCGTGACAACTTAAACAGTTAGTATTTCCACCATCTACTGTAGCTTTGTAGGGAATAGTCACTCTTAGTGTAGTCTCTTCTGCATTTTCTATGATTTTTTTAATAGTCTTACCAGTTTTTAAAACTTGACTATCAATCTCATCTCTAACGGTCTCTTCATTTGAGCCTTCACCATATTGTTGAATAACATTCTGGCTTCTTGCTAACCAGAGAGCTTTTACCTCTTTGTTGTTAGCAGAGATCTGATTCATAAAATATTCTCTTTTATCCATTATATGGTTAACCATATGAGCAGTGAGTCCATCTTTTACTATAGTAGCAGTTAACTTTGCTTTTTCTGTAGCACTTTTTATGCTGTACTCTCTAAAGTTAAGAGAAACATTTATGATGGTTGCGGTAGTGAGTGCTAGTAGCATACCTGCTACTATAAGAAGAAGTTTTAGTTTTGTTTTCATGAAAGCATCGCTTATAGCTAATTTTAAAATTTATCTTAGATAATAGCCAATAAAAAATAAATCTAAAGTGAAATTTTCATAAAAGTATAACAAAAGCTTATGTTTGTTATATAACGTTAAGAACGTTATTCAACTGTAACACTTTTTGCTAAGTTTCTTGGCATATCAACATCATTTCCAAGCCTTACAGAAATCTCTAATGCAAGAAGTTGTAAAACTACCATCATCTCAAAAAATTCTAACATATAGTGAGAAGACTTTTTTATCTCTATAAAGTCATCAGCTTTGTCAAACTCTAGTGAACTAATGGCACAAATAGTAGAATCTCTTGCACTTAGCTCCTCTACGTTGCTTCTTGATTTCTCATAAAGCATATGCTCAGGGAGCAGTGCTATTGTAAAGAGTTCAGGGTCTGCAAGGGCAATTGGGCCGTGTTTCATCTCTCCACTTGGATATCCCTCAGCGTGAAGGTAAGATATCTCTTTTAACTTCAAAGCCCCCTCAAGTGCTAGTGGATAGAAGATATCTCGTCCAATAAAGAAAAAACCGTGACCGTGGAGATATCTTTTAGAGAGTCTTGTTAGTTTTTCATGCATCTCATCGCTTACTTTTACAGAGCTAGGAATTTCACGAAGAAGTAAGATATGTTTTGTAATCTCCTCTTTTTTCATAGAGTTACGAAGTTTTGCGACATATAGGCTTAGCATCCAAAATATTGTAACTTGTGTGGCAAAAGCTTTTGTAGATGCTACACCTTTTTCTATCCCAGCCCTTGTTAAGATGCAAGAGTCTGCAAGTCTTACCATCGAGGAGTTATCAACATTACAAATCACAAGTGTCTTTAGGTTCGCCTCTTTAGCCATCTTTAGAGTCTCTAGTGTGTCAGCTGTCTCCCCACTTTGTGAGATTACTACAAAAAGAGTATCTTTGCTCATGATAGGGTCTCTATATCTAAACTCACTAGCTATCTCAACTGAGGTTCTAATCTTAGAGTATCTCTCAAAAAGATAAGATGCACTAAGGGCAGAGTGATATGAAGTACCACATGCACAGAGTTTTATCTCATTTATGCCATCAAAGAGGCTCTTGTCTAGTTCATCAAAGATAACTTCACTATCACTTAGTCTTCCCATCAAAGTATCTGCTATAACATCACTCTGTTCATAAATCTCTTTTTCCATAAAAAATCTAAAACCATCTTTTTGAGCTGAGAGTCTGTTTTGGCTTAGTTTTTTAAAGTTTGCCTTTCTCTTGTTTGAGCCTTTATCAAATATGACAATTTCTGAGGGGTTTACATAGCCAAAGTCACCATCTTCAAAGTAGTTGACCTCTTTTGCTTGACCGATAAGTGGAGTGTCAGAAGATGCAAAAAATTTCTCACCCTCATCATTGATGCCAACAAGCATTGGTGAGCCATGTTTTGCAAAAAATATAGTATCTGGTTGTGATTTTGTTGCAAGTAGAATTGCATAAGCACCATCTATCTCTTTTAAAGTCTTAGAAAATGCATCAAATGCACTCTTAGAGCTCTTTAAGTTCTTCTCAAACTGATGCACTATAACTTCTGTATCTGTTTGACTTAAAAACTTCACACCATCTGCAAGAAGCTCTTTTTTTAGCACAGCATAGTTTTCTATGATGCCATTATGAACCACATAAGAACTCTCGCCTAAGTGCGGATGAGCGTTAAGTTCAGTTGGTTTTCCGTGAGTTGCCCAGCGAGTGTGACCGATGCCAATGGCAAAACCCTTAGTAATGAAATCTTTTGTTTTTTCTTCTAGATTTATAAGTTTTCCAACTGCTTTAAAGTTTGAAAACTCTCCATTTTGTAGCACTGCAATACCAGCTGAATCATAACCTCTATACTCTAACTCTTTTAACCCATCTAATAAAATTTCTTTACTGTTTCTTTTTCCTATATAACCAACAATTCCGCACATATAATATATTTCCTTTAATTTATTTCATAAATTTAAGGGAACCTTTTCCCTACTTATTTATCACGCAAAACGAACAAGTCCGTTTTACTACGCTAATACCCCAAGGGTACTCCGTCGTGCGCGCTTGGTTTCCTTCGGCAGGAAGCCATCGGCACTAGTGCCTCTTTGATAATGCCTTACCAAATTCTTAATATTTTGAAGTAATGCATAATTTTTGCGACATTATTACACACATCGATTTGTTTTAACATTAAGAACTTTTGCTATAATCGAACGCAATTAAATAAAGGAAAGAAAAATTATGAGTAGTATTACAAAGAGAGTCACTTTTATAGCAAAAGAGGGTAGTGAAGCCAAAATGAAAGAGCTTTTAACTGCAATGGTAATCCCAAGTAAAGCAGAAGATGGTTGTGTTTTTTATGATATTTATCAATATGTGGACAATAAAAGAAAGTTTATGGCAGTTGAGTCATGGAGAGATGAAGCGGCACTCGATGGGCATAAAGCATCAGCTCACTATGCTGTTTATAAAAGTAGTTATGAACCTTTTTGTGAGCATAAATATAGTGATGAACTAGAGATTTTGGGGTAAATATAAAAACAGAAATCTTGACACAGGAGTGGAAAACTTTAAAGGAAATGTGTAATATTTAAGCGAATTTATGACAAATTAAAAGATATAGTGCCACTTTAACTCCTGTTCATCTAATGATTATCTTTAGAAATAAGCCGCTGTTAGGCTACTTATTTCTCTCCTCTAACTTGTTATATAGTTGCGGCAGTAGAGTTTAAGCTTTGAAGTTTTTCAGCTAACCACATTTTTATAACAGCTTGACGACTTACACCAACACGTTTAGCTTCCTTGTCTAAAGATTTAACCATCCAAACTGGAAAGTCAATATTGACTCTTTTTGGTTCTTCGTTTATCATCTTAATTTTTGATGTATCAAAATGTTCTAATATATCTTCTTGATTATCATCAAATATTTTATCTAGTTCTGATGCTTTCATAAAGTTTAGTCTCCTTTTCCCTTGAGTGCCTTACAGAAATAATAGCAGTATAGTTTTTTGAGTCAATTTGTCCTAAAACTAAAAATCTATCTTCATCTGCACTTTGTGAAGATGGGATTTCAAAAGAGTACGGATCTTCCCATAGTCTCTGAGCCTCTTTAAAGTCAATATTGTGTTTAGACTTGTTTATACTACTTTTTGTTTCATCATACTCAAAATTCATACCTAAAATATACCATAATTATATGGGAATTGATTTTAGATGGATTTTATAGTTCCAATGTTTTGTTAGCATTTAAACAGAGTTAATTTTATAATCTAAAAAAAGACTCTCAACCGGTATATGAAGTGTTTTATTTAAATTTCGTATCATCTCAATAGTAAGCTTTCTTTTACGATTTAAAATTTCAGAAACTCTTGATTTGCTTCCAACAATAGCAATTAAATCTTTTTGTTTTAAACCTTCTTGTTCCATTCTAAACTTTATTGCCTCTATTGGGTCTGGAGATTCTATTTTATAAAATTGTTCTTCATATACTTCAACTAAAGTACTAAGAACTTCTAGCTCATCCATCTGAGGAGTATTTGGTTTTGCACTCATTAAAGCTTCAATTTTGAAGAGTGTATCACTATAATCTTTTTGGGTTTTAATAGGTTTAATATTCATTTATAAATCCTTTATATCAATTTTATCATACTGTTTATGAGTCCCAATAAACTTTATGAAAACAATCTTTGCATAATAATTTATAGTTACTATCAATCTATATTTATTCCCAGCAATATTAAAGACAACTTTCTCATCTCCAACGATACTAGCACTTCGGTACATCTGTTTAATCTCATTTGGAGTACTCCAATCAAGTTTTAAAACCTCTTTATGCCAAGACTCCAAAGCACTCTTGCTATCTGAATATTGTGGGTTCATATAGAAGTCTTTAAGAGTTTTTTTTGAAATTATTCTCATGAGGGGTATTATAACAAAGTTCCCATTGGTAGAACTTAAATAATTTATGTAAATATTTGTATGTATGCTAACGTTTAAAATGAGCCGATGAATTGCCTGCAGGGTAATTTATTTGCTCCACTGATTTGTTGTGCTTGAAACTACTTTAAAGTTAATTCTTGTTCTACTACCGTATATTTGTACATCTTGAATAGTTATTATAGTTGAAGTTCTACGACCTAAAGCATTTTTTGTATATCTTAAACTATCTCTTATCATAAATAAATCATTTAATACTTCATCATCTTAGAAAATACTTTTCTCCATCTTCTGTAATCTTCCAAAATAAAGAACTTTTCCCATCTTCATATTTTCTTTTTTCTAATACTATAAACTTTATTTTTAAAAAAATAGCTCTTAACTCTTCAAAACAATTATCATTTATTTTAATATTAAAAGTATTTAGTCCCTGCATATAAAATTCTAAAAAATATTTTATTTTTTTATCATATATAGATCCCTCTATAAGTTCTCTAGCTAATAATTTAAAAATATGTTTAAATGAATATTCTTCTTCATACACTTGATAGGTATCTACATCAATTAAACCAGATAACATAAAATTATCATCTAATATTTCTATATTAGTATTAAACTTATCATCGTTAAGATAAATAGTTTTTTCAATTACTTTATTAATATTTCGTAGCCAACCAACTTGAGGATTATTTTGATATTGTTTGTGTAATGCAATATTAACTGTTGATGATATTAATTCTTTAGTTTCAGATGGAGAACAAAGTTTATCATTATTTTTTACTATTTTTTTAAATTTCTTTAATTTATTATCTTCTTTTACACACTGATTATCACTTAGAAAAAATGCTAAAATTGGCTTATTAATCTTTTTTGCATATTCATATTCTAATTCTGTAAAACTTTTATTTGTACTTTTATCAATAGTTCCATAGCAACAACCAAGAATCAAAATATAATAATCACAATTATCTATAAGCTTCTTTATTTCGTCCATTTGTGAATTATTAGATGCTACAAAATTTTCCATAGCTATGGGATAGTGTCCATCTTTTAATATTGAATCATGGATATTTTTTCTTACATCTTTTAAATCAGTAAATGTCGAACTGATAAAAATATTATATCTTTTGTTTTTTTCCATTATCTAACCTTCTCACTAGTTTAACCTATCAATTGTGGTATCTGCAACTATATAGAATCTGAATACCCGTAGCACAACTACTTATTCAAGGAACATTTTATCGTAATAAACTAGAAAATCACAAATTGAAGCAACACCTTAAATGTCCTTTTATTTCGCCTATTTAGTTAGTTTAGTTGTAGATTGACATATATTTAAGCTTTTATGCTCTTTTTTTATTAAAGTCCTTAAAAATTATATGTCCTTTACAAAAAAAGTAAATCATTATATTATTGTCACAAAAAATAGAGTGATAAAAAACATTTTTAGGAAACAAATAGATGAAATATTTAATGGCGATAGATGCTGGGACTGGTAGTGTAAGGGCGGTTGTTTTTGATACTTTGGGCAATCAGATAAGCGTCGCTCAAGAGGAGTGGACTCATCTGGCTGAAGATGGGGTTGCTTCTTCTATGAGTTTTGACTTTGAGAAAAACTGGGGATTAACAGTTGGGTGCATCAAAAAGGCCATCTCTCTTGCAGGGATAAGTGGTGAAGATATTTTGGCTGTGAGTGCTACGAGTATGCGTGAGGCTATCGTGCTTTATGATGAAAATGACCGTGAACTTTGGGCTGTTGCAAATGTAGATGCTAGGGCTTCAAAAGAGGTAAAAGAGTTAAAAGAGAGCCATGATGGCATCGAGGAGAGGTTTTACGCGCTCTCAGGTCAAACTTTTGCTCTTGGAGCCTTGCCTAGGATAATGTGGCTAAAAAACAATAGAGCAGAAATTTATGAGAGAGTAGCGAAAATCTCTATGATTGGTGACTGGATTTTAGCGAAACTAGGCGGTAAAATCTTTACGGATCCTAGTAACGCTGGGACTACAGGGATATTTTCACTAGAGTCTCGTGACTGGATGGGCGAGATAGCAAAAGAAGTTGGCCTAAAAGATGATATCTTTGTGCCATGCGTGGAAGTTGGAACTGTTATATCAACTGTTAGTGAGTGTGCTGCTAAAGAGACAACTCTCTCAAAGAGTACAAAAGTTGTGATGGGTGGTGGAGATGTTCAGCTAGGCTCGGCAGGTTTAGGGGTTGTAAACTTAGGAGATGCGGCAATACTAGGCGGCTCTTTTTGGCAACAAGTGGTAAATATACCAAGTAAAACGCCACCTCCAAAAGATATGAGCATCAGAGTAAATCCTCATGTTATCCCAGAGCAATCACAAGCAGAGGGCATCACCTTTTTTAGTGGTTTAGTTATGCGCTGGTTTAGAGATGCTTTTTGTGAGATAGAAAAACTTGAAGCTAAAGAGAGAGGCGTAGATGCTTATGCTGTCTTAGAAGAAAAAGCGAGCCGTGTTCCTGTTGGTTCACATGGCATCATCCCAATCTTTTCAGACTCTATGAAGTACGGTAAGTGGTACCATGCGAGTCCTAGTTTTTTAAACCTAAGCCTAGATGCAAACATCTGTAACCGTGCATCTATGTTTAGGAGTTTGCAAGAAAATGCGGCAATAGTCTCAAGTATAAATCTTGATAAGATAAAGAAGTTCACGGGTGTTGAGATAAAAGAGATAGTCTTTGCCGGAGGTGCAAGTAAGGGCGAGTTGTGGTCGCAGATACTTAGTGATGTCTTAGGATGCAGAGTGAAAATCCCAAAAGTAACAGAAGCTACTGCTCTTGGCGGTGCCATGGCTGCAGGTGTTGGAGCTGGCATCTATGACTCTATGAGTGCGGCTGCAAGAGAGCTTGTGGTTTGGAGTAAGAGTTGCGAGCCAGATATGAAAAACCATGAAATATATAGGGAACTTAAGCAGAAATTTGAGAGCGCTTATGAAGCGCAACTAAAGTTAGTAGATGATAATATCACGACTTCAATGTGGAAGGCACCAGGCTTA
>JAQUFE010000101.1 GCA_028684815.1 Sulfurimonas sp. | reverse complement strand
CTCTATAGAGTATATCTGCGTTGTAAATGATGATTTATCCCTCTATGGGCTTATAACTCATACAGATATAACAGAAAATATTGACCCTGATACACTGATGGATAACTATCGTATTGAAGATTTTTTAAAGCTCGGAAGAAGGATGAAATGGGTTAATAGAGATGCCAAAATCATATCTCTACTTGAAGATATGGTGAGTAATCTCTATGATAATGTAGTAGTTGTAGAAGATTTAAAACCAATTGGCATCTTTACAACTAAAGACATTATGAGGCTTGTTAAAAATAGTGTTGATTTAGATGTTGAGATAGAAAAACATATGTCATCACCAGTCCAATCCATAAGCAAACACTTTTCTATCAGAGAAGCACTCTCTTTTTTAAAAGAGAGACAGTTTAAGAGAGTTATAGTTGTAGATGATGATGGAACTCTATCTGGAATAATCTCGCAAAAAGAGCTAATTACACTCTCATACTCTAAATGGAGCTCACTTATGAAAGAGTATCAAGATGAGCTAAGAGAGATAAACAAAAAGCTTCAAACTAAAAATATAGAGTATGAAAACTTAGCATCTACAGATGCCCTTACAGGACTCTATAACCGACATAAATTTACTCAACTCTATCTATCTTCGTATGAATCTATGATTCAAAGACACAACAAGATGTCCGTCATACTTATAGATATAGACCACTTTAAAAAAGTAAATGATGTCTATGGACACAACATCGGAGACAAAGCTTTAGTAGAAGTCTCTAAGATGCTCCTTGGAATGTTAAGAGGTGTGGATATCATTTGTAGATGGGGAGGCGAGGAGTTTATCGTTTTACTTCCAACTGCGGACTTAGCTGATGCAGTCTCAATCGCCCAAAAGCTTCAAAAGTCTTTAGGTGAAGTAAAAATAGAAAAAGTTGGTAGTGTAACAGCTAGTTTTGGAGTCTCAGAAGTCAGAGAAGGTGAAGAGATGCAAGATGCCATAAACAGAGCTGATAAAGCTCTTTATCTTGCGAAGAAAAGTGGAAGAGATTGTGTTAAAAGCGAGAGTGATATTTAGTTTATAAAACTTAAAAGAAGAGGCTCTTGATATGAGAAAAATTTGGTTTTTTGGATTTGTGGCTGCTGTAGGATTTGCAATATGGCTAGGTGCACAAAAGAGTATAGACTCCCTAAATCAAGAAGCAAGCACTAAAGAAAAAGTTTACGCAGAGGTGTTTAGCCTCCTTCCCTCAGGTGAAAATGTCTCAAATACTGGAGAGATAGTAGTAACTTTTGACAGAAATGTCGTAGCCCTTGGCTCTATGCAAAGAGAAGATATAGATATAAAAATAACACCAGAAGTGGAGTGCAAGTGGCGCTGGCTAAATCGCTCCTCACTCGCTTGTACACTGCCTCGTGATAAGAGGTTAAAACTAGCAACAAACTACAATCTTACAATCTCAAAAAATTTCTCAAAAGAAGACAATATCGAGCTAAGTGCTCCTTATAGTGCTAGCTTTAGCACAATTCGTCCTAGTGTAAAAAGTAGCTACACTCTTTTGTGGCAAACTCCAACAAAGCCCTATATAGAGCTGTCTTTTTCTATGCCAGTTACAAAAAAATCAGTACAAGAAGCTTTTAAAATTATAGGTGCAGATAAGAGTTTTGATGTTGAGCTAATTGAGAGAGTTGTAAAAGAGGAGATATCAAGCACAAGCGTGGAGTATCGTGCCGATACCTCAAGCCAAACCCTTGCAAAATCTAGCTGGATACTATCTCCTAAAACTGCACTAGAGAGTGACACTGAGTTTGACTTAACACTTGTTGGCTCTCTCTACGGTGAAGAGGGAGCGCTTGCAAGTAATGAAGAGTATAAACACAACTTTCACACCTTTGGAGAGTTTAAATTTTTAGGTCTCTCATGTGAGGTCTCAGATAAAGAGAAGCTCCTTAGCGTAGAAAGTTCCAAAGAAGAGTTACAAAAAAACAGATGCGATCCATTAGCTCCTATCTCTCTTGTTTTTTCCTCTCCTGTTTCACAAAAGAGTGTTGCGGAGTTTGTAGAGTTTAGTCCTAAACTAAATTTTTTAGCAGATAGTTATAATCCATGGGAAAATCTTACCGATAATGACTCTTTTGATGCACAGCATAAGAGAGATAAAGTCTATATGGTGAGACTTCCTAGTTTTATAAAAGCAGATGCAAAACATACTCTAGATACAAAAAAACTAAAAGATATATTTGGGCAAGAGTTGCAAGGCAGATATGAAATCTCTTTTATGACAGGCCACAGAAAACCAAATCTCACTCTTGGATATAGCGATATTGTTTTAGAAAAAGGGGTTGATAGCGATGCGGCTCTTTTTGCGACTAATCTTAAAAATATCAAACTAGATTTTATCCGCTTTAATGAAAATGCAGATAAAAATCTATCTTACACTCACAATATAAAAACGATGGATGTAAAAGATATCGCATATAAAGCAAAAATGGATATCAAAAAAGCACTTGATGGCAAGTCTGGCATCCTTTATGGAGATGTGAAATCTGACTCGTATAAATACTCCTCTAATGTTTTAGCACAAGTTACACCATTTGGGGTTCATGCAAAATTTGGGCACTTTAACACTCTTATTTGGGTAAACACTTTTAGCGATGCAAAGCCTGTAAAGGATGCAAAAAT
>JAQUFE010000050.1:3141-11229 GCA_028684815.1 Sulfurimonas sp. | reverse complement strand
CGATTCATATTTTTCTATTTTGGTGGTTTTGTTGTTTATAATTGGTTGGTAAACTGGTATAAAACTATCCTCTTGGATAGCTCCTCTTATCTTTTTCGTCCAGTAGATATTGTTCTCATACTCTTTGTTTAAAGAGATAGCTTCACTAAAGACGATGATATTTTTATTGTTCCTTTTTGCAACTTTTAGAGCCATATCTGCAGTTGGTAAAATCTTCTCCTTGCTCTCAAAAGAGACTCCAATAGTAAAGTTAAAGTTTAAGTCCTCTTCATCAACTTCAACAGATATATTGGATAAGGTAGTTACCAACTTATAAATGTTCATCTCAAATAGATTTTTATCTATATCATGGTTAAATAAAACATACTCATCACCTTGAATATGGTAAGTAGAAGTGTTTGCATGTCTAGTTAATCCTGATATGTGCTGACCTACTTGTTTGATGATATAGTCACCTACCTCATATCCATAAAAATCATTAAGCTCTGAAAAATTATCTATATTTATGATGGCAAGTGCTGGATTTGAACTATGCTCTATATCATAGATTAATTTATATCTATTTCCTAAGTTGGTCAATGTGTCAGTATTTGCTATTTTATCAAGCTGTTCTTGCTGCTTTATCATTTTAGTAATATCGTGTCTAACTGCTATAAACTCTACAATATTTTCATTTTCGTCTAAGATTGGTAAGACAGTTGAATCTACCCAATAATCATCTATTTTACCTCTATTTTCTAAGACTCCTTTCCAAACTTTTTTATTGCTGATTGCCTCCCACATTTCTGTGTAGAGCGTTTTTGGAGTGTCTTTATGTCTTACTATATTGTGAGATTTTCCTATAACTTCGTCAGGAGTTAAGCCAGAAATAGTGTAAAAATACTCATTTGCATAGGTGATTTTTCCTTTGATATCTGACTTTGTAACTATGCTTGATTTATCTAGTGCTAGCTCATAACTTTTTAAAAATGCAATGTTTTGATCTAGCTGGTATCTTGATTCTTTAATAGAGTTAATCATATTGTTTAGAGTTGATGAAAGTATGGCTAGCTCTTTAGAGTTGTAAGTAGGAATGATGCTAGTTGGTATGCCATCGTCTGAATTGGTATTAATAACTTTTATGATACTACTTAGCGGTTTTTGCACTATTTTGTGTATAACAAAATATAGAACCAACAAGACTATTATAGTACTTAAGAGTGTGATTATAATACTGATTGTGATGATGCTTTCTAGTTTCTCTTCTACTAAATCATCTGAAGCATAGATCGCTATAGTGCCTAGTTTTAAGCCATTTTGGTTGTAAATATCATCTTTGATATATAGATAGGAGTTGTTTATCTTTTCTTGATGAACTTTGCTGCTTTGATTGTAATCTTCTATCATATGATTATTGTTGATTTTACCAACTAAGTATGATGAATCTAATATCTTTGCCATATTGTAATCTTCAACAATGATAGCTAGCGTATATTTACGATTTAACTCATTTGCTATTAGATTTTCATACTCGTGCACAGAGTAGGAATCTATAAAAGGGTAGATGCTGTTTTTTAGTAGTGATAAACTTGTTTGAACATCACTGTTTATATCTTTTAGAAGATGGTCTTTTGTTTGAGTATAAAATATATTACTCACTATAAAAACAGCTACAAGTATAGTAAAAGTAATTGCAATAAAAAGCGTAAAAAAGATTGATTTTTGTTTGTTTTTTATAATCATGTACACAAAATCCTAAAGCTAATTAATATAGTCACTTTATCTAATTTTTTGTTAATAAGATATATAAGTCTGTTCAGGAAGAAAAGTTTTTAGGTGGTGGCCAATCTCGGAATCGAACCAAGGACACAGTTATTTTCAGTCACTTGCTCTACCGACTGAGCTAATTGGCCATTATGAAAAGTTGAAGTTTTTAAAAGTACATACATACATTGACAAAAGTTATCAAACATGATAACATTACTACATGAATAAATGGAATATATCTTTTTATAGTGCAAGAGTTGAAAAAGAGACTTTATCATTTCCTGATGGAATCTTAGCGGACTTTATCAGAATAGGTGAGATGATAGAGAAACACGGACCAAATCTTGGAAAACCTCATACCGACTCTTTAGGCAATAAGCTCTTTGAAATAAGGGCAAAAGCTAAAGAGGGTATAGGACGCTCTATATTTTGCTATGCGATTGATAAAACAAATGAGATAGTAATACTTCACTCATTTGTGAAGAAAACTCAAAAGACACCTAAGAAAGATATAGAAATAGCATTAAAGCGAAAAAAGGATTTTGAAAATGAAAACTAGAACATCATTTAAAGATTTTAAATCACAAGCACTCTCTAATGATAATGTAAAAAAAGAGTATGATTTACTAGAAGAGAGATATAAAATAATAGATATGCTAATCTCTATGAGAAAAGCAGCTGGATTAACACAAGAAGAGATAGCTGCTGCACTTCATACGAGCAAAAGCAATATCTCAAGACTTGAGAGTCATGGTTATTCTTCTTCTCCAAAGCTTTCTACTCTTGTAGAGTATGCTCACGCAACAGGACATAAACTAGAATTGAGTTTTGATAGAGCTTAATCTTAACAGATATGACCATTTAATACCTAGCAAGAGACATGATGCTACTAGTCTTCTTTAGATCCATATTTTAATCGTAAAGCGGGAAGAGGCTGTATAATATAAAAATTAATTAATAAGTGATAGTTGTAGGGGAGATATTAAGAAGCACATCAGAGGCTCAAACTATGAGGGTTTAACCCCGTAGTTTTTTAATTAAAAGAGCTACTTATAAATTTAATACTTAAGGCTAAAGGGATTAAATACATAATGAAAATATAGAGTTTTAGTTTCTTGCTAACTTCCTCAAAAAGAATTTCCAGTTGGATTGAGTTAATTATTAAAAAAAGTATGGCGGCAAATAGTTCTGCTGAGTTTGGTACAAAAAGCCCTACAACTAAAAGTGAAAGAACAAAAAAGAAAAAAGGCATTGTTATTATTTCTTTTGTTGTAAATTTTTTTTTGGATTTGATTGCTTGATTATTCATTTTTAAGTTCTCAACACTATCACTATTTACCTCAGAAGAAGATTCAGGTTCTGTTGTTATCTTATCTTTTACAACAGCGATACCACTAAGTGGATATCCGCAACCATTACACTCTTTAGCTTGATCACTTACTTCTTTTTTACATTCGGGACAGTTTATTAGTGCCATTTTTGCCTCTTTTTATTTAATAAAATATATTGTAACTAATTAAGTTTATTTTTATAATAAATACATAGAATTTTTATAAATTTAATAATAGGCAGTTTAAAATAAGTAGTTGTGTAATCCTTTTATGAGGTACGATTAAAAGATTTTAAACGAAAAGCGGGGAATGGCTCAAGCAACAACAAACAGTGTGAAACACTCTAACTCTAAGAAAAAGAGCAAGAGCACGGCTTTTGTGAAGCCTTTAGAGGTAACTAAGAGCAAAGAGAAAGAGTGTGCAATATCGGAACTGCTATTTTTTAGCAATAAATGAAATATTTGCATGAAAAGTGTTTGTGCTTTTTATGTTTCCAGGAACAATACTTCCTCTAGTTGTAAAAGAACCAGAAACATGACTTGACGAATTAGAGTCATTGATCACGATATAGTCAGCTTTAAGCTTATGTGCTTGCATGTAAGTATTAAAGTTTATCAAATTAGAATCCTTGGAAGAGATATTGACTGTATCTAAAACAGAGTGTTTATCAGGATTAAATTCTTTTAGAATTGGATATTGTTTCTTAAAATATTCATAGATCTTATTAACTCGTTCATACTCTTCTTCGACAGGCTTTTGATTTTTCCTATCAATGTAAAAAAACGGGACAGATATAAGTGTTATTATAACAGAACCAATAAAAGGTATTTCTTGAGCAAATAAGGTAAAAATTCCAATAACAAAAATAATAGTTCCAATTGTTGCAGCAAACCCTCCATCTGGTTTTTTTAATACTTCATCACCTTTTATTTCAACAGGACACTCAAGCTTTATATCAGTCTTGTCTTCCACTTGTTGATTTCCTTGTGCCACTTCTTCTCTCAAAGGATATCCGCAACCAATACACTCTTTAGCTTGATCGCTTACTTTTTTTTCACATTCTGGACAGTTAATTAGTGCCATATTTGCCTCTTTTTATTTAATAAAATATATTGTAGCAAATAAAGTTAATTTTTATAGTTAGAAGATATTATATTTGTAAATTTAATAATAGGCGGTTTAAAATAAGTAGTTGTGTAATCCTTTTATGATGTACGATTAAAAGATTTTTAAACGAAAAGCGGGGAAGAGGCTGTATATTTTTAAATAATTTTTTTTATTGTTACTATAACGATTGGAAAAAAAACTATCCCACCAGTAATAAAATAATATACTCTCCATAAATAGGTATTACTACCATATATATCATCAGAAAAACTACTATAAATGAGAAAAAAACTTAAAATGACAGCTAAAATCTCTCCTAGAGTATTATTGAACAAACCAAAAAATATCACTCCAAAATAAAATATAAATGGCATCGAAAACTTTTCTAAAAAAGTTGGTTTATACAAGTTTTTTTTACTTATAAGAGGAAATGGTTTTTTACATTCAGGACACACTTCTAACCCTCTTTTTATTTCAGCATTACATTTTTTACAGTTAATCATTTCAGGCTTAGCTGTTTTCGCGACAGCGATACCACTAAGTGGATACCCGCAACCATTACACTCTTTAGCTTGATTACTTACTTCCTTTTTACATTCGGGACAGTTAATTAGTGCCATATTTGCCTCTTTTTATTTAATAAAATATATTGTAACAGATTATCAATGAAAATTTAATGGGCGTTTTAAAAATTTGTTTTGTAAGTGGTGGTGGCTTGTCTCGGAATCGAACCAAGGACACGCTGATTTTCAGTCAACTGCTCTACCGACTGAGCTAACAAGCCACTATGTAAATTTGAAGATCTTTAAAAGAGGTGGTGGCCAATCTCGGAATCGAACCAAGGACACGCTGATTTTCAGTCAACTGCTCTACCGACTGAGCTAATTGGCCATCTTTTAAAGAGCGACATTGTATCTTTTAAGTACTGAATTTTAGCTTATGAACTGCATCTTTGAACTCATTACCTCTTTGCATGTAAGAGCTAAATTCATCGAGACTAGATGCTGCTGGTGAGAGTAGGGCAGTTTCATCTTTTTTTAGCCTTGTATCTATCTTATTTATGGCATCTGCGAGGTTTTTACAAGTGGTAAACTCTATCTTATACTTTTGTGCAAGAGTTGAGAGTTTTTCTTTGTTTGAGCCTATGGTGTAGATGCTAAGAGAGAAGTTTTGCATATAAAGGAACAACTCATCAAGTTCTACACCTTTATCATCTCCGCCGAGTATTAGATGGATATGTGAGTCTTTATATCTCTTTAGTGCAGCTATAGTTGCATCTAGGTTTGTTGCTTTGGTGTCATTTACCCAGAGTCTGTTTTTTGCATCTCTTAACTCTTCTTGACGATGAGCTTCAAGGGTAAATGCGTTTATCTTCTCATAATCTATCTCGTCAAATAAAATCTTATCAACACTCATTGCAAGAAGTGCATCTGCTAAAAAAGCGCCTTTAAACTTTATTTTGCTCACATCTATATCAAAATACTTAGCTAGAGATGCTTCATCTTTGTAAGTGATAAGATGTGCATCTGTTGGTGTCTCTTTATAGATTTCTGGAATGATAGCTACCTCTCCCTCTTTCATAAACGAGAGAGGTTTTAGCTTTGCATCTACATACTCTTTCATACTTCCATGCCAACTTATATGATCAGGACTAAGAGGAAGAAGTACATAGATATTTGGTGCTGCTATGCTAGTGTAGTGTAGAGTAAAAGAGCTAGTCTCAAGTATCCATATTTTTGCTTCTGTGTTAAGTTCTGCAAGTGGAGTTCCAATGTTTCCACCACAAACACTCCCCCTAGATGCTAAGAGATGTTGCATCATTTGAGTTGTTGTAGTCTTTCCATTTGTTCCACTTATCCAAATTTTTAGAGGAGTGGCATCTGCAAAGTAGTCATACTCGCTTAGGAGATTTTTTGAGTCTTTTATAAGTTGGTTTGATGGAGGGATGCCAGGTGATGGAATCTCTAGGGAGGAGTATTTCGGATTAAACTCATTTGATGGTTTTACCATAAATCCATCTTCATCACGAAAAGGTTTTAGGCATTTGTCATCATAGAAGATAGCATCTTTTACAACTTTAGCAAGAGCTTTTGTAGTTTTACCGTAACCAAATAGAGAGACCATCTAGCGAATCTTTAGAGTGATAAGTGCTATAAGATTTGACAAAATTGCGATAATCCAAAACCTAACTATAATCTTGTTCTCAGCCCATTTTTTCATCTCAAAATGGTGATGAATTGGTGCCATTAAAAAGACTCTTTTGTTTCTAAGTTTATAGCTTCCAACTTGCAGTATCACTGAGACTGTCTCTATAACAAAGATAGAGCCTATAAGAAGAAGAAGTATCTCATTTTTAGAGATGATGGCAAGATAGCCCAAAAATGCACCAACAGTCAAAGAGCCACTATCTCCCATAAAAACCTCTGCAGGGTGACAGTTATACCACAAGAAGCCAGTCAAAGCCCCCATCAAAGCACTAGCAACTATGGCTACTTCGCCCACATCAAAGTTTGGCATAAGTAGATAAGAACTAATAATGGCATTTCCTGTAAAGTAGATGATGATGGTAAAAGATGCAAGAGCCGCAAGGGATGGGACTGTAGCTAAGCCATCAAGCCCATCTGTGAGGTTTACTGCGTTTGAAGTTGAGACGATGACTATCGACCAAAATATCATTGAGTATATACTCATATCTAATACAGGGTTTTTCAAAAATGGTACATAAAGCTCAGTGTTAAAGCCGGCACCAAGGCATAAAAAGGCTGTTATAAGGATAGATGCTAGGATTTGAAGTAGTAATTTTGTTCTTGCTTTTAAACCTGCTCCATTTTGGCTCTTTTTTATCTTTGCTAAATCATCTTTAAGCCCAATAAGAGCAAAAAGAACAAGTGTTAATATCGCTCCCAAAGCAAACATGTTTGAAAACTTTATAGTAAGTAGAGATGCCAAGATAGTAGCACCTATGAAGATAACGCCGCCCATAGTTGGGGTTTTTTCTTTTTGCCTGTGGCTTTGTGGAGCAAGATCATAGATGGGTTGAACGCTTGAGTTCTTTTGTGCCCATCTTATAAACTTTGGCATTAAAAAGAGAGTAAAAGAAAGGGCTAGGAAAAATGAAATCCCAGCTCTAATAGTTATATATCCAAGTATATTGATATTTAGTATTTCATAAAGAGCGTATAGCAAAGTGGTTAGTCCCTTAGTTGTTTAAAAGTGGCATTATAGATTTTTTATAGTAAAAGTATGATAAAGTGAAAATGTTTTATCACATTTGGTAGTTTTTGAAAAAAGAGTATAATTTCAGGCATAAGAATATTTTAAAATAGAAATAGTGAAAAATTACTGAAATAACCATTTTTTTTATCATCTTATAAAAAAGAAAAGGTTAGTAAAAGCCCTTATTCACTGATAAGCATTATAAGAGTATAATTGCCAAAACTTTATAAAAGGGAGTGATTTTGTCAAAAAAAACTGTTTTAGTCATAACAGATGGCATTGGCTATAGCACAAAAAACGAGCATAACGCATTTTACAAAGCAAAAAAACCCACCTATGACAAACTTTTTAAAGAGGTTCCACACTCTTTTATAGAGACTTCAGGGCTTAGTGTTGGTCTTCCACAAGGACAGATGGGCAACTCTGAAGTTGGTCATATGAGTATTGGAAGTGGTAGGGTTTTGTATCAAGATCTTGTTAAAATTTCTTTAGCTTTAAGTGATAAAACACTTGAGTCAAACGAGGTTTTACAAACACTTTTAAAGAAGTCACCAAGACTTCATCTTATAGGGCTTATGAGCGATGGCGGAGTTCACTCTCATATAGATCACTTTATAGGTCTTGCAAATATAGCAGCAAAAAACAACAAAGAAGTTTTTTTGCATCTTATAACAGATGGTAGAGATGT
>JAQUFE010000050.1:0-3041 GCA_028684815.1 Sulfurimonas sp. | reverse complement strand
CTTAGAGCTATGCAGGAAGGGTATGACTTTGTAGTTGTAAACTTTGCAAATGGAGATATGGTAGGACACACTGGAGATGAAGATGCAGCAATTTTAGCAGTTGAAGCAGTAGATAGAGAGTTGGGTCGCATCTTAGAGTGTGCAAAAGAGCAAGACTACGCCCTAGTTATCACATCTGACCATGGAAATTGTGAAGAGATGAGAGATGATAATGGAAATATTCTAACAAACCACACCGTTGGAAAAGTTTGGTGTTTTGTAGTAGCCGATGGCGTTACCAAAGTAGAAAATGGTGCACTAAACAACATAGCACCAACCGTTTTAAAACTTATGGATATAGAGATACCAAAAGAGATGGATGGTAGTTTGGTATAGATAGTGTCAGCACCACCTTGTAAGCCTTTAGGACGAGTTTAAAACCTCGCTTCCGAAAGTGGTGTGAAGCTTTTCGGTTGATAGGACTTTCGAGTCTTAGATTTTACAGTTTATAGGGTTTTCGGAAGCGATGCTTCAGCTTCGCAAAAGAGACAATAGTGTCGAGGGTTTCCCACCGAGGGAATCCAAGCGATAGCGTAGTAAAAGGGACTTGTTCCTTTTGCGTGATAAATAGTAGGGGAAAAGGTTCCCTTAAATTTATGAAATAAGAGCAACAAGGTTGCGAGGGCTTTCTGCCGAAGAAAACCAAGCGATAGCGTAGTAAAAGGGACTTGTTCCTTTTGCGTGATAAATAATAGGGAAAAGGTTCCCTTAAATTTATGAAATAAATTAAAGGAATAATAAAGTGAAATTTAGCGGAAAAAATGTTTTAGTTACGGGTTCTAGTCGTGGGATTGGTGCAGAGATTGCAAAGACTCTTGCATCTTATGGTTTAAAAGTTTGGATTAACTATAGAAGTGGTGCAAAAGAAGCCGATGCTATAAAAGAAGCAATACAAGAGTGCGGTGGAAAGGCTGCTGTTATTGGCTTTGATGTAAGTGATGAGGCTGCATTTATAGATGCTATTAAGACTATAGTGGACTGTGATGGAGAGCTTTCATATCTTGTAAATAATGCTGGCATCACAAATGATAAACTAGCTCTTCGTATGAAAACAGAGGAGTTTATGAGCGTTATAAATGCTAACTTAGCGTCTTGTTTTATAGGATGTCGCGAAGCTATGAAAGTTATGAGAAAGAAAAAGTTTGGCTCAGTTGTAAACATAGCATCTATTGTTGGTGAGACAGGAAATGCTGGTCAGACAAACTATGCGGCATCTAAAGGCGGAGTTATTGCAATGACAAAAAGTTTTGCAATAGAAGCAGCAACTAGCGGCATCCGCTACAACACTATAACTCCAGGCTTTATAGCAACTGAGATGACAGATGCACTGAGTGATGAGATAAAAGAGAGCTTTACATCTAAAATACCAATGAAACGCTTTGGAAATCCTAAAGAAGTAGCAGAGGCAACAGCATTCTTGCTCTCAGACCACTCTAGTTACATAACAGGTGAAACACTAAAAGTTAACGGCGGAATGAACATGGCGTAATAGTTTATTTAAGTTAGATATGTTACAATTTCGCGATTTTATACTAAAAAAAAATAGGAGCTATGATGGCACTTTTAGACGATATTAAAGAAGTAGTGGTTGAGCAACTCAGCGTTAATCCAGATGAAGTAAAAGAGGACGCAAAGTTCGTAGAAGATTTAGGTGCGGATAGCCTTGATGTTGTTGAATTAGTAATGGCTCTTGAAGAGAAGTTTGATATTGAGATTCCTGATGATGAAGCAGAGAAGATCCAAACTGTTAAAGATGTAGTTAATTATATCGAGAGTAAATAGTCGCGCTAGAATGTTTTTAGAACTCAGGTTGTAGTTTTTTAGCTGCAGCTGAGTTTTTTAGAGTATTTTATAAATTTTTGTGATGGAGAGTTTTTTTATGAGAAGAGTTGTAGTAACTGGTATAGGTATGATAAATGCAGTTGGTAATGATAAAGAGAGTTCGTTTAAAGCTATCTGTGATGGTGTTTGTGGTATAGATGAGATTACTCTTTTTGATGCATCTGAGTACTCTGTTAGAATCGCAGGAGAGGTAAAAAACTTTGATGCAAACACTGTAATGCAACCTAAAGAGGTTAAAAAAGCAGATAGATTTATCCATCTTGGATTAAAAGCTGCTGCAGAAGCTATGAGTGATGCGAACCTTCCTGATGATATAGATATGGATAGATTTGGTATCAGTACAGGTTCTGGTATAGGTGGACTTCCTGCAATTGAGAAAAATTCTATCATTCTTGCAACTAAAGGTCCTAGAAGAATCTCTCCATTTTTCATTCCCTCAGCACTTGTAAATATGCTTGGTGGTTTTGTCTCAATAGAACACAAAACTAGAGGTCCTAACTTATCAAGTGTAACTGCTTGTGCGGCTGGGACTCATGCTATTAGTGAAGCGGTTAAGACTATCATGTGTGGTGGTGCAGATAAGATGCTAGTTGTAGCAGCTGAGTGTGCAGTAACTGGCGCTGGGATTGGTGGATTTGCGGCTATGAAGGCTCTCTCAACTAACAATGAAAACCCAAAAGAGGCATCTCGCCCTTTTGATTCCGAGCGTGATGGTTTTGTTATGGGTGAGGGTGCAGCTGCTCTAGTTTTAGAAGATTACGAAGATGCAATAGCTCGTGGTGCAAATATCTATGGTGAGATTATAGGTTTTGGTGAGAGCGGAGATGCTAGTCATATAACAACACCTAGCCTTGATGGTCCAGCTCGTGCTATGATGGCAGCTTATAAAATGGCAGGAAAGCCTAAGATTGACTATGTAAATGCGCACGGAACAAGCACACCTATAAACGATAAGAATGAAACAGCGGCAGTAAAAGAGCTTTTAGGTGAAAACTGTCCTCCAATGAGTTCTATTAAAGGTCAAATAGGTCACTGTCTTGGAGCTGCAGGTGGTATAGAAGCAGTAACTTGCTTAATGGCTATGAGAGATGGTATCCTTCCTCCAACTATCAACTATAAAACTCCAGACGAAGCTTGTGATCTTGACTATGTTCCTAACA
>JAQUFE010000049.1 GCA_028684815.1 Sulfurimonas sp. | reverse complement strand
TGTATTATAATTCAGGTATGTATCAGTTCCAACGCAGAGCATTGGAACTAGTGAGTGAAAATATTAAAGCTTTGCATAATGAAGTTTATGGTGGGAATGACATTGGTTAGTGTTTCTAGGAGTATCGTTTTCAAAAGGCGTGGTAAGCTTATATGGTTATCATATCCTCTAGAAAGCGAGGTTTTAACCTCGTAAGTTATACTGGTGAAGCTCTCACTATAGTGTCTAGTGTTAACTGCATAAGGCTAAAGTTTATAGCCTCATAAGTTATGCAGGCGAAGCTAGATATGGCTTTTAGAAAGATATGCTGTATTTCGAGGCTTAGTAGAGTGAAGTCTTGAAGAAAAGTTGATAGATTTTTTATGAGCTTATAAGTCATAGAGCACGAAGCTTATAGTTGAAGATGCCATTGGTTAGCATTCCTAAAAGCTTCGCTTTAAAAAGAGTGATTTAAACCATCACTACTTCTTTTTTGCCCTCTTTAACCTCTCCGATAAGATAGCCGTCAGTCTCTTGTAAAACTTTGGCTACATTTGCATCTTCAACGACTAATACCATTCCGACACCCATATTAAATGCTCTAAACATCTCATTTGCATCAACATGTTTACTCATTAGTTCAAAGATTGGAAGGATTTTTATGGAGTCCTTTTTAACTTCTGCCATTAAGTTTTCTGGTAGAACACGAGGAAGGTTTTCTACTATGCCCCCACCTGTGATGTGAGCCATTGCTACTATCTCATTTCTAAGCTTTTTAAATGTTTTTACATAGATTTTTGTAGGTTCTAGCAAAGTCTCTATGAGTGGCTTACCATTGAAATCATCATCAAATTTCTTGCCCATCTTTTCAAAAAGTACCTTTCTTGCTAATGAGAAACCATTTGAGTGAAGACCTGAACTTGGTAGAGCTATGAGCTTGTGACCAGCTCTAACAAGTGAGACTCTATCCATCTCAGACTTCTCAGCTACACCAACTGCAAAGCCAGCCAAATCATAATCACCACCAGAATACATCCCTGGCATCTCAGCAGTCTCTCCACCGATTAGAGCACACTCAGCTTCTATACATCCTTTAGCGATACCAGCTACAACATTGGTAGCCACTGTTACATCAAGCTTTCCTGTTGCATAGTAGTCTAAGAAAAATGATGGTGTTGCAAAGTTACAAAGCAGATCATTTACACACATAGCTACAAGATCTATCCCAACAGTATTGTGAATACCACTATCTATGGCAAGTTTAAGCTTAGTTCCAACGCCATCAGTAGCTGCTAGCATTACAGGCTCTTTAAAACCCTTTGGAAGCTCAAAAGCACCAGCAAATGAACCTATACCGCCAAGCACTCCAGGAATTCTGGTAGACTTTACTAGAGGTTTAATATTCTCAACAAAACTATTACCAGCATCTATATCAACACCTGCATCTTTGTAGCTAATTTGGCTCATCTATTTCCCCGAACTTTGTGGCATGTCACATTTTTTACTAATCATACAAAGAGGACAAAAATTAACTATACCAGCTATAAGAGGAATAAAACCTAAGAAAAACCAACCAGCACCACTAAATGCCCCATAGTTGATAACACCTGCGATAATTAGAGCAAGCCCTAGAAAAATGCGAAATACTCTACAAAATTTTCTGATTTTATTGAAATCCATTTGATACCCTTAAATATTTTCGTAATTATAACAATACTTAAGTAAAATTAATCCTAATATGCTAAAATCGTTGCAATTATAAATATAGGAATTAATAAATGAAAGAGTTTATATACCCTGAAATGATGGTGCATGTTCCACTTTGTACTAGTAAAGACCCTAAAAAAGTTTTAATGATAAGCGAAAATGCAAGCAGATTTGCAAAAGAGATGCTGAAGTATAAAGGCATTAAAACAAAAGCTATAGAGCCTTGCTTGAATGCAATCTCTGCTCTTGAAGATGATTTATATGATGTAGTTATATGTGAGATGGATTCAGATATAAAACTTTTAGCGCAGATAGAACGCATCTCAAAAGAAGATGCTGTGCTTTGTATAACTCATCCGAGTTTGGATGAAGTAGATGCAAATAAAGTTATGATGAAAAATTTAGCTCGTTATTTTAAAATCATCATGCCATTTAATGTTGGTGGCAATAAAACAGCACTCCTTGCATCAAAAGAGTATCATCCAACTGCAGATATAAACCTCCAGCGAGCAGATATGTTAGATGACAATGAGTACTATAATTGTGATATTCACATTGCTGCCTTTGCGATGGGTAATTATATCCGTAAAGAGTATCTTGGCATCATCAAAAACTAAATGGCATTTAAATACGCTATAGCACTAACAGGAGGGATTGCTACTGGCAAAAGTACAGTAGCATCTCTACTTGCGCTTAATGGTATGAGGGTTATAGATGCAGATATTATTTCACATGAGATACTAGACGCTTCTACGGAGTGGGTTAGAGAGACTTTTGGAGATGAGTATATAGATGGTACAAAACCAAATCGTGCTAAATTAGGAACTCTGATATTTGCAGAGAGTGAAAAAAAGAGAGTATTAGAAGAGTATCTGCATCCTAAGATAAAGAGCGAGATAGAGCTAAGAAGCGTAAAACAAGATAGTTTTAAATTTCCATATCTTATAGATATTCCGCTCTTTTTTGAAAAAAACTCTTATGACATAAAAGATAGCGTGGTTGTATATACTCCTAAAGATATTCAACTTGAGAGATTTATGAAAAGAAATAATTACTCAAAAGAAGAATCTTTAAGAAGGATAAACTCTCAAATGTCTATAGAAGAGAAGAAGAAAAGAGCCTCTTGGGTTATAGATAACTCAAAGGATCTTAAACATCTTCAAAATGAAGTCGAAGAGTTTGTTGAGAAGATTAAAAAAATCTACTTATAAACCAGCTGCTTCGACTATGCGAGCTTGATGGTCGGCTATTAGAGGTTCTACAATCTCATCGAGTAAACCACCGTGCATAATCTCATTTAGTCTATAAAGAGTAAGTCCTATTCTATGGTCACTCATACGGTTTTGTGGGTAGTTATAAGTTCTTATCCTACCGCTTCTATCCCCAGTTCCAACTTGCGCTGATCTAGCTTGGCTATCTTTTGCTTGAGCTTCTTGCATCTCAAGGTCATAAAGGCGCGCCTTTAGAACTTTCATAGCTTTTTCTCTGTTTTTATGTTGTGATTTTTGATCTTGGTTGGTCACTACTATACCTGTTGGTAAGTGCGTGATTCTAACTGCGGAGTCTGTAGTATTTACAGATTGTCCACCACAACCAGATGAACGCATAACGTCCACTTTTAAATCATTTTCATTTATATCGATTTCAACATCATCAACCTCTGGCATAACTGCTACAGTGATTGCCGATGTGTGAACTCTTCCTTGAGACTCTGTTGCTGGAACTCTTTGCACACGATGAGTTCCACCTTCATACTTCAACCTACTATAAACCTGTGCGCCACTAATAAGAGCGATTAACTCTTTATATCCACCAGCTTCTGATGGCGAAGTACTTATAAGCTCAACTTTCCAATCTCTAAGCTCTGCATAACGAGTATAAGCGTCAAAAAGATCGCCTACAAAGAGAGCAGCTTCATCTCCGCCAGCACCAGCGCGAAGCTCTACAATGATATTTCTATCATCATTTGGGTCTTTTGGCAGGAGTAGAAATTTTATATCTTCTTCTAAGAGTGGTTTTTTTGGTTCAAGCTCTCTAAGTTCTTCTTTTGCCATCTCAAACATCTCATTGTCACTTAGCATCTCTCTTGTACTTGCGATATCTGCTAGAAGAGCTTTATACTCTTTTGCTTTTTCTACAATGTCAGAAAGTGAAGATTGTTCTCTTGAGAGGTCTGTCATCCTTTTGATGTCAGAGGCAATGTCAGGTGAACTTAGCAGTTTGCTAAGTTCGTTATAGCGGTTGATAAACGGTGTAAGTTTATCTGAGAGCATTTATATGTGCTCTATTTATATAGCGTTTACAGATTTGTGTAGACGACTAACTTTTCTAGCAGCAGTTTCTTTTTTTAAGACGCCTTTGCTTACAAATTTGTGAATTTGTTTGTTAGCTACTTTAAATGCTGCAGCTGCTTCTTCTTTGTTACCTGCTTGAATTGCAGAATTTACATCTTTTACAATGTTTTTAAGACGAGTTCTGTAGAAACGATTACGTTCTGTACGAACGAGTGTTTGGCGAATTCTCTTAATTGATGACTTGTGATTTGCCATGCATGAGTCCTTCTCATTAATTTTTTTAGTGCGAAATCTTAGCTTAAAAATAATTAAAATTAAGTTAAAGACAAGGTGAAATTACAAATATTTGGCATAAATGTTTATATATTGCCATTTATAAAATAAAATGGATAGGACAAGATGAAAATATGTTAAAATACTTTACTTTAATAAGATGGAAATATGATGAAACTATTTGGAACAGATGGAGTTAGAGGTGAAGCGGGGTCATTTTTAAGTGCGCCGTTAGCTATGAGAGTGGCAATGGCGGCTGGAATATACTTTAAGACTCACTCCAAAACAAACAGAATATTAGTCGGAAAAGATACTAGACGAAGTGGCTATATGATAGAAAATGCTATTGTCAGCGGACTTACTGCAATAGGCTATGATGTTATTCAAATAGGTCCGATGCCAACTCCCGCTATCGCTTTTATAACTGAAAATATGCGATGTGATGCTGGGATTATGATTAGTGCATCACATAACTCTTATGAAGATAATGGCATCAAGTTTTTTGATGGGCATGGTGATAAACTCTCACACGAAGTTGAAGCGCAGATAGAAGCTATCTATGCAAATGATGAAAAGATAGCAGATGCGCAAGTCACAGGTAAAGAAATAGGTAAAGCAAAGAGAATTGATGATGTGATAGGACGATACATAGTCGCACTCAAAAATTCATTTCCAAGAGAGTGCTCCCTTAGCGGAATGAGAATAGTTTTAGATGCTGCAAATGGAGCTGGTTATATAGTAGGACCAACCGTTTTAGAAGAGCTTGGTGCTGAAGTTATAGTACTTCATAATAAACCAGATGGATTTAATATAAATGAGGGATGCGGAGCACTTCACACAAAAGATCTTTGCGATAGTGTTGTTAAATATAGAGCAGATTTGGGAATAGCCCTTGATGGAGATGCTGACAGACTTGTTATCGCGGATGAGAGGGGTGAGATAGTTGATGGCGATCAACTTCTTGGCGCTTTAGGCTCTTATATGAATGATAAAGGTGTCTTAAGAGGTGGGGCGATTGTATCAACTGTTATGAGCAATCAAGCCTTAGAAGACTATATGAAGTCAAAAAAAATTAAACTTTTTCGTTCAGATGTAGGCGATAAAAATGTCGTAGAGATTATGAAAAAAGAGGGTATCAACTTTGGAGGAGAGCAGAGTGGTCATGTCATAATTAGTGACTTTGCAAAGACTGGCGATGGACTTGTGTGTGCTTTGCAAACTCTAGCACTTATTATAGAGACAAAGACTAAAGCATCGGTTGCCCTTCGTCCATTTAAACTCTATCCTCAAAAACTTGTAAATATAAATATCAAAATCAAAACAGAACTCTCCAAGATAGATGGCTTAGATGCAAAGCTAAAAGATTTAGAAGCAAAAAATATTAGACACCTCATAAGATACTCAGGAACAGAAAATAAACTAAGAATTTTACTTGAATACAAAGATACAAAAGAGCTAAACTTACATATGGCAGATATGGTTGATTTTTTTCAAAAAGCACTAAATGCCTAAGAAGACTATTAAACTAATTGTCACACTATTTTTGATTACAGCAGGTGTCTTTATAGTAGACCAATATATTAAGATGCTCTTTGTAGATGGACTACGCTACTACACCGAGTGTATAGACTTGATTTTAGTCTATAACAGAGGCGTAGCTTTTTCAATGTTTAGCTTTTTGGATGAGTGGTTAAAATATATACAAATTGTTTTAGTCTTTGGCATCTTAATCTACATCATAAGCCTAAAAAAGCTATGTTTTGCCGTGCCAGCTGGACTTTTACTAGGTGGGGCAATATCCAATATTTATGATAGATTTATACATGGTGGAGTCGTAGATATGGTCTATTGGCACTGTGGCTTTGATTTTGCAGTGTTTAACTTTGCTGATGTGATGATTGATGTAGCAGTCGTTTGGTTTTTGATACTTAATTTTAAACCAAAGTTGTGTAAAAGCTAACTAAAAGAAGAATTTAGGTAATATTATCCAAAAATAATGCTTGAAAGACAAGTAAACAATGAAAAAAGGAAATTGATGGAAATCAAATCAACTAAAATAAATGGTGCTAACGCTCTTATAGAAGCGACAATTTTAAGAGAAGTGATTGACGCTAACTTGGAAAAAATTGCTAAAGAGTTGGCAAAAACTGCTAGTGTTCAAGGTTTTAGAAAAGGAAAAGTTCCTGTAAATGTTGTTAAAAAGCAGTATGGAGATAAACTTATTCAAGATGCCGAGTCTGAAGCCCTTCGCGAAGTTCTAAACAAAGGTTTAGAAGAGTTGAGTATTGCGAATGATCAACTTATTGGTGAGCCGAATATCTCTAAGTTTGACAAGAGTGACGACAAAATAGAAGTAGCTGTAAAAGTTGCAATGAGACCAGCAATTGAGCTAGGGGATTATACTTCACTTATAAAAGAGTTTGAAAAACCTAAAGTAAGCGATGCTGATATTGACGCTAGAATTACAGAGTTAGCACAATCACAAGCTCCTTTAGTAGATGTTGCAAGAAATCGCAAAATGAAAGAAGGTGACACTGCTGTGATCGACTTTGAAGGTTTCTTAGATAGTAAACCTTTTGAAGGTGGTAAGGCTGAAAACTTTGAGCTACTTTTAGGTTCTGGCCAGTTTATCCCTGGTTTTGAAGATCAACTTATCGGCGTAAAAAGAGATGAAGAAGTTGAGATAAACGTAACATTTCCAGAGAACTACGGCGGAGCTGAATTAGCTGGTAAAGATGCAATGTTTAAAGTAAAAGTAAACGGCATCAAAGTAAAAGATGAAGTTGTTATTGATGATGAGCTAGCTAAAAAAATGCTTCCTGGTGATAAAGAAGCAACTTTAGAAGAGCTAAAAAAGCAAGTAAAAATTCAAATGGAAAATGAAGAGTTAGGAAAACTATATAATGATAGCTTAAAGCCAGAGCTTTTAGAGATTTTTGTAGAGAAACTATCTTTTGACCTTCCTGAGTTTGTAGTTGACCAAGAGATAGACATGGCACTAAACAAAAAAGCTCAAGGTATGAGTGAAGAAGAGATTAACGAACTTCGCGAAAATCAAGATAAACTAGAAGAACTTCGTGAGACTCTACGTGAAGATGCACAAAGAAGTGTAAAAGCTACATTTATTATAGATGCACTAGCATCTGCTGAGAAAGTAAAAGTACAAGAGCAAGAAGTTATGCAAACTATCTACTATGAAGCAATGCAGATGGGACAAGATCCACAAAAAGCTTATGAGCAGTATAAATCTGCAGGATACCTTCCAGCTATTCAGATGTCAATGATTGAAGATAAAGTGCTTAGCCAACTTCTTAACTCAAAGATAAAAGAAGCATAAGGATGAGTTATATTCCTTATGTAGTAGAAAAAACTGGTCGCGGTGAGCGTTCATACGATATCTACTCTCGACTTCTAAAAGATAGAATAATAATGCTAAGTGGAGAAGTTAACGATGCAGTTGCTTCTTCTATAGTAGCACAGTTACTTTTTTTAGAGGCAGAAGATCCTGAAAAAGATATATACTTTTATATAAATTCTCCAGGTGGCGTAGTAACCGCGGGTATGGCTATATATGACACTATGAACTATATCCGCTCAGATGTTGCTACAATCTGTGTAGGGCAAGCTGCATCAATGGGGGCGTTTTTGCTCTCATCTGGTACTAAAGGTAAAAGATATGCTCTACCTCATGCTCGCATCATGATACACCAACCTTTAGGTGGTGCTCAAGGTCAAGCTACAGACATCGCTATCCAAGCCGAAGAGATTTTAAGAATGAAAGCTGAACTCAATGCCCTGCTTGCAAAACATACAGGACAAAGCATAAAACGAGTTGAAAAAGACACTGATCGTGATAACTTTATGAGCTCTAAAGAGGCTAAAGAGTATGGCATGATCGATGAGGTTTTGGTTAAAAACGATAAAGAGTAAGGGGATGACATGGCAGGATCTTTAAGAAGTAGAAACCGTGCAACAAAAGAGCCAACTATTGCGGCGGTAGAGATTGACGAACCTACTAGTGATTTAGAGATTTATTCTAAAGAGGTACTAAATGCCCTTATACAGGATAACTTGCCACCTACTCCAAATAACTTCTCTTTATATTTTGACAGACTTTTAGAAGACAAGAGTGAAAGCCTAAGAAAGCAGATTCACTCTATGCTTGAGCTAGAAGAGAACAACGATGATGAAAATACCATTATGCTTGAGCAGAGCCTAAAAAAAGGCTTTGGTTCCATAAAAAACATCCTAGGTGTTACTGCAAATCTCTATAAAAACATGGCTTTAATGACTAAAATTTTAGAGAAGAAAAGACAAGAGCTTCAAGAAAACCCTGAGATACAAGCTGTTATAAGTGTAGCTACATCTTTAGAAAATGATGTTACAAAGCTAAATACTATACTTAAAAAACAAAGCACTCAGATGCGAGACTTCTATGATGAAACTGCGAAGATAATCAAGGGTGTAGAGAATGAGACTATTTTTGATAATAGATATGGTGTTTATAACAAAAGATATCTAATGACAAAAATAGAGCAAGAGATAGAGTTAATAGGTGAGTTTAAACATAAAAGCTCACTTATAATGATAGAACTCTCACGAGAGTTAAAAGAGAGCATAGAAAACGATAAAGCAATAATGCTTATGACTAGAACTATTGCAAGACTCTTGTTAAAAACCTCAAGAAGAAGTGATACTGTGGCTCACTATGGTAATGGCGTTTTCGCAATGATGCTAAAACACACAGATATAGATAGTGCTAAAAAAGCTAGCGAGAGACTTTGCGAGCTCGTTTCAAACTCTAACTTTTTCTTAGCAGATCGAGAGATTCAACTAAAAATATCTATAGGTGTGACCGATATATCTACTCTTTACACAGTTGAAGAGATAGTTGTAAGTGCGATTAATGGCATAGAGATGGCATATAATGATCCAAAGATAGACTACGCGGTTTCTCTAAGAGAATAAGCGTAGTAAAAAAAAGATATAAGAAGATGAACCTAACTATAGTAGAATACCCAGATAAGAAGTTGAGAGAGATATCAAAAGAGGTCGAGAAGTT
The DNA here is from genome assembly GCA_028684815.1 of Sulfurimonas sp. Lineage (GTDB taxonomy): Bacteria > Campylobacterota > Campylobacteria > Campylobacterales > Sulfurimonadaceae > Sulfurimonas. The sequence goes on along the minus strand of JAQUFE010000049.1, from coordinate 1,962 downwards.
TGATGAAAAACTTCATCAACTCTTAGATGCTATGTATGAAGTGATGATGAGCTCAAATGGAATCGGACTGGCTGCTATTCAAGTGGCATACGCGAAAAGAGTTTTGGTAATAAATATTCCAGATGATGATTCAGAGCAGACAAAAGAAAATCTTATAGAGATGATAAACCCTATAATAGTCAAAAAAGATGGAGAGATAGTCTATCAAGAGGGCTGCTTAAGCGTCCCTAGCTTTTATGAAGATATCTCAAGATATGACAACATAACTGTAAACTTTCAAGACAGAGATGCTAACACCAAAACTCTAGATGCATGTGGGCTACTTAGTGTAGCTATTCAGCATGAAATGGACCACCTAAATGGCGTGCTTTTCATAGATAAACTCTCCTATTCAAGAAGAAAAAAGTTTGAAAAAGAGTATAAGAGAATGCAAAAAGAGAAAAAAACTTCTAGTAAGTAGTTTATTGGTTGCTATATTTTGGTATCCCTTTTTAGCATGCCAGACATCTGCATTGAGGCTGTTTTTAAAACACTCACCCCTTCATAATTAACATCCCTTTCGCTCCAACGCTCTGCGTGAGAGTGTATATATAATGCATCCATTACCATTTATATGCATTCCCATCGAGAGAGACTGTGAAAGAACTGCACTCCACTCGTTCCTACACTCTGAGACTGTGAAAAAACTAGGAAGTGAAGCTTCAGCCTAGCTTATTTTGCGGGATTCATCGTGGAGAACACCATTGGTTAGCGTTCCTAGAAGTCCCACTTCTGAGAGAAAACTAGAGTTCTTTCACAGTCTCAGACGATGGAACGAGGAAACTCATTTTTTACTAAGCATACAACGATGATCTTGAGAAATAAGTCGCCGCATGGCTACTTATTTTTCTCCGAATACTTGTTATGTGTTAATCGTAAGATTGTTGCCTGTGTCTGAAATCAACAACTGCTACGATAAGCTTGTCATCTTTGATAAGATAAAAGAGTCTATAGTTTCCAATTCTATATCTATAATAGCCCTCAAGATTATCTTTTAGTTTTTTAATATTAGGGTCATAGAAAGGATTTTCTCTAAGTTGAGGATAAACAAAGTTTTCAATTTTTGAATATAACTTCTTATCTATCTTCTTTTTAACTTTTTCAAAAGTTTTAGTTTCAGCAATTTGGTACTTAGACAATAGTGTAATCACCATTTTTGAAATCATCCAAACCATTCATTAAATTTTGAACAAGTTCTTTATCACCCATAATTTCTGCCATCTCTTCATTTTCTACAAATTGTGATGATGTTAAATATTGTATTGTTGCAAATTCTATAAAGTTTGAAAGATTTCTCTTTTGATCTTCAGCAGCAAGCTTAATCATATCGTAGACAGAATCATCTACTCTCATTGTAACCGTTCTCATAATAGAAGTCCTTTGAATATTAATATTGCTAATTATATTCAATTTTATTCATTTTGTCAATCTCTCATATTTACATAACGTTTAAAGATAGCCAATAAATTGCCGTTAGGTGATTTATTGGCTACTCTGTTTTGTTAGCATATTTCCTCTTAATAGTTTTTGCAATAACAGCTCTTCTACATTTTGTCTTGAATCAAAAATAGCCATAATATAAACAGTATCATTTTCAATTTTGTACATTATTCTGTAAGGTTGTGCAATCAGTTCTCTATAAATAGTTATACCTTCTTTTAGAAGTTCAGGAACTACTCTACCTCTTAAAGGAAAAAAATTGCTAGATTGCGCTTTTTCTTTTATTTGTTCATAAACTTTTCTTACAGTATTTAAACTATCTTTTTTGATATAATCAACAATATTTAAAAGGTCTTCTTGCATATAACGGAGTATCCGGACACCCATGTCGTTTGAGTTCGGACAGTTTAAAAAGAGATATTTTCTGTAACAGTATTTTAGCATAAAGTGTCCGAATGCTTTTTTAATACTCGTCACTTTTGA
>JAQUFE010000100.1 GCA_028684815.1 Sulfurimonas sp. | reverse complement strand
GTAGAGAAAGGGACTTGTTCCTTTCTCGTGACAAACAATAGGAGCGCCCTTAAATTTATGCAATAAATTAAAGGAAAGAAGTGATGAAGTGGATGAGCGATGAAGAGTATATGGAACTCACAGGCCTAGATATGGATGCTATTGATGATTTGTGTGCACGTGGGAAGCTAACGGTAGAAGTCAAAAACGGTATTAGAATGATAGATCCATCTAAGGGTTCACAAAGCGTGGTTCCAGCTCAACTAAAAGAACTCTCTGCTAGAAACACAAAAGAGATGCTAGTCCAGCCTGAGTTTGTAGAAAAAACCATAGGTACTATCATAAATCTACATGAAAAAGTTCTAGATGCAAAGGATGAAACACTTCTTGCCATAAGAGCTGAAAACACATTTTTACGAGAGGCTCTAGGTTCACTTCAAGAGCTTTATGATGAAGATAGAAAGACCATCCACACACTTCAAGAGCAGTTAAAACTATCTCAACAAGAAGTAGAATTTATGAGAAGAAAGTATAAGCTTATGTGGAATAGAGCTATAGATGACCACACTTCTTAATAGACTATAATAAGCAAAAACTCATGATAACGGTATGGATACATAGCAAAAAGTACCATATTGGTTAGCATTCCCAAAAGTCCCTGCAACCCCATGAACAAAGATTATGATATTTGTTAGCATGCTCAGATGCTACGAAAAGATTTTTTTGAAAAGAATATAAGGTTAACAAAATATGACAATAGATGAAGCTTGTGTTGACTGCATAGTCAACCAAAGTTATAGAGTTTGTGATGCCATAAATGCGCCACAAGAGTTGAGAGAGCAGATAACTTCAAGTGTTAAAGAGATGAGCAAAGAGTTCTCATATGCGAAAAATCCTCCAGAGATAGCCGCTGATGTTTATGAAAAAATGTCACAAATGGCTAACAAAACTGACTTGTACAGAGATGTAAAAGCAGCCTCAACACAAAAAGCACTCTCCTTTGTTCCACTTTTAGAGGAAAAACTTCTAAACTCTTCTGATAAACTTTTAACTGCAACAAAAATAGCAGTAGCTGGAAATGTTATAGATTTGGGGGCAGTTGTGGAGTTTGACTTAGAAGAAGAACTATCTAAAATTTTTGAGACAGATTTTGCTTATGATGATTTTGAGCTGCTTAGAAAAAAGCTCCAAGATGCAAAGAGTGTGTTAGTTATAGGTGATAATGTTGGAGAGCATATATTTGACTATATCTTTGTAAAAACACTCAAAGAACTCTACCCAGATGCTACTTACTCATATATGGTTAGAGGAAAGCCAATCATAAACGATGTAACTATGAAAGAGGCAAGAGAGGCAGGGTTTGATAAGCTCTGCTCTTTGGTAGATAGCGGTGTTAATACCCCGGGCTTTGCGTATAACCGTGCAAACACTTACTCAAGAGAGCTTTTTGATGGTGCTGACTTAGTTATAACTAAAGGCATGGGAAATTATGAGTGTCTAAGTGATACGCATAAAACTAATCTCTGCTTTTTGCTAAAAGTAAAGTGTGAGGTTGTAGCATCTTCTTTGGGTAAAAAAGTGGGCGATATAATCTGTAAAATGATATAATTGCAAGAATTTATGAAATAAGAGTGAAACCTCGTCACACCTCTCCCGAGGTGTGACGCATATATATATAGCCACTTCGTAGGCATTCCACCTCAGGAGAGGTGGAATGAGAAAATATGGTAATAAAAATAAAATTAAGGTAAATAGATATGATAACTTTTAGTGAGATGCTACTAAAACTTCAAGAATTTTGGATGAAACAAGGCTGTAATATTGTTCAACCTTACGACATCCCAGCAGGAGCTGGAACATTTCATCCTGCTACTTTTTTACGCTCACTTGACTCACAGCCTTGGTCTGTTGCTTATGTAGCGCCATCTCGCCGTCCAACTGATGGGAGATATGGAGAAAACCCTAACAGACTTGGTTCTTACTATCAGTTTCAAGCACTTATCAAACCATCTCCTGATAATATTCAAGAGCTTTATCTCAAATCATTAGAGTATCTTGGTCTTGATGTGAAAAATCATGATATTCGTTTTGTAGAAGATAACTGGGAGTCTCCAACTCTTGGAGCTTGGGGGCTTGGTTGGGAAGTTTGGCTAAATGGGATGGAAGTGACACAGTTTACTTATTTTCAACAAGTCGGCGGAATAGAGTGCAATCCTGTTGCAGTTGAACTTACTTATGGAACAGAGAGACTCGCTATGTATCTTCAAGGTGTTGATAATGTTTTTGACATCGTTTGGGGTGAGAACGAACACGGAAAAACCTACTACAGAGATGTTCATAAGGAGAGCGAGATAGAGTTTTCAAAGTACAACTTTGAAGTAGCAGATGTTGAGATGCTCTTTGCTGACTTTGCTGCAAAGAGTAAGGAGTGTCAAAGAGCAATAGAAGCCCAGCTTCCACTTCCTGCTTATGATTTGTGTATGATGGCATCTAACACTTTTAACATATTAGATGCAAGAAAAGCTATCTCACAAACTGAGAGACAAAACTATATACTTAAAATTAGAGAACTCTCAAAAGCCTGTGCTGAGCTATATAAAGCTCAAGAAGATGAGAGAATGCAGAGGGTAAAGGGTTAGTTTTATAGTAAGTTATAAAATAGGGTAAAAAATTTAGTTTTTAATTGGTTACCCTTAAAACTGTTATAATATAACATTTTGTTTAGGAGTAAGTTTTGCATATAGAAAAAATAATCAACCCACTTGACCTGATATATTATGAGTATGACAAGAAGACGAAGAGACTATATTTTGATACTAACTACTCAAACAGATTTATAGAACTAGAATTTTTTAAAATAACTTACCATCTATC
>JAQUFE010000099.1 GCA_028684815.1 Sulfurimonas sp. | reverse complement strand
ACGAAGTTTCTTTAGAAAACGAAGTTTCTTTAGAAAACGAAGTTTCTTTAGAAAACGAAGTTTCTTTAGAAAACGAAGTTTCTTTAGAAAACGAAGTTTCTTTAGAAAACGAAGTTTCTTTAGAAAAACGGATAAGCTCATTTTAGTCTATAAAAAAATATAAGGTTATAAACAATGCAACAAACACAAGCTAGAGTAAATATCTATGCACTTCTCTCTCGCATCTTAATGCAGGAACTAGATGCAGTGATGCTAAAGATGATAAAAGAAGATACAAATGTTTTGGACTTCTTTCCAACTTTAAAAGAGTGGGTGCCACTAAATGAGATGTCAGAAGATAAACTCTTAGCTGAGTATATAAACCCTGACTTTGTAAACCTAACAATATTGCATCTCATACCTTACGAATCTTTTTATGTAAGAGATGACCAGATGATAGAAACTGGCGGCGCTAATCCTGTAACAGATATGTATAGTGCTTATAACTTTATGGTTGATTATGAGGCATCTAGGACTGTCTCATCTGACCATATCGGGATAGAGTTTGAGTTTATGCATCATCTCTGCCTTGCTGAATCAAAGGCGCTAGAAGAGGGCGAGATGATATCAGTGGCAGAGATTAGAGCAGTGCAGTTGGAGTTTTTACAAAAGCATCTCGTAAAATGGGCACCGCTTTACCTTATAAATATGAAATATGAAGCTAGAACACCACTCTATTACGACGCGGCAGAGATGGCTTTAGAGTTTTTGTTAAGTGACCATGAATACTTGATAGAAGAGATAAAACAAAGAGAGATGATATAAACAAATGCCATTAATCTCTCTTAGTGCTAGCAAGTGTGTCCGTTCTCTTGCAAGAGAGAGCCAGTGTAACAAGTGCGAGCTTATCTGCCCAACTGAGGCGATAGTAGTAGCAAACAATCCACTTCCATCTATAAACTTCTCAGCCTGTGTTGGCTGTGGCGCTTGTGATGCCATCTGTCCAAGTGAGGCACTATCATTGGATAACTTTAGTCCAAGTGAGTTTTTCTTTGAGTTTATAGATGGCGAGGACAATCTTATCTCTTGTGCTAAAAATGTTCCTTGCATCTCAGCTCTTAATGTTGAGTATATTATCTCACTAGCTGTTTTAAAAAAAGAGATAGTGCTTGATATGGGGCATTGTGATAATTGCGCAATTGCTCACAAATGTAAGCCTCAGATAATAAAAAACTATGAAGAAGCAAGCTATGTTTTAGAGGCTATGGAGAGTGAGTCAAAAGTTACACTCAAAGATATTTGTTATGAGGCAAAAGAGCCTGAGAAACTAAGTAACAGAAGAGAATTTTTTAGCTCTATCACACTTGGAAATGTTGCAAAAGCAAAGCACTCATTTGAGAGTGAAGTGAAGAGGGCAACTGATGAGTTAGTTGAGCATACTTTACAAAAAGAGGATATTGCACTTCTTAGAAAAAAGAGAATTACTCATAGAAGAAAGTTGCTTTATAGCTCTATAAAACGAGTGCAAAAACCATCTACCTATCACATCATAGATGCAAATGAGTTAAGTTTTACCTCTGCTAAACTTCTTGATGAAGATAGTTGTACAGCTTGTCAAATGTGCTATAGAATCTGCCCAAGTGGGGCACTTAGCTCAGACATTAAAAACTCTAAGATAGATTTTGACCCACTCCTTTGCATCAAATGTGGCATCTGCCATGATGTTTGTGAACCTAACGCCATAACGCTTAGTGGCACATACAAAGTAAAAGAGTTTTTTGAGCCAGCTGTGCAAAATCTTATCTCATTTAAAGTGAGAAGATGTGATGAGTGTAATGTTATTTTTAGTACAAATAGAGATGATAAGATGTGTTATAGATGCAAGGCAGAAGATGAAGAAGCTCGTGAGCTTTGGGGCATAAGTGAGGATATGTAGTTATGATGAACAGTGCAAATACAATAAGTAAGCAGACTAAACTCTTTGGTTTTGTCGGGGAACATGCTGGAGTTAGTAGATTTAGCGCAGTTATAAACAAGATGTTTAAAGCAAATGGCGACGATGCGATGATGATACCGATGAATATAAGAGAGGATGATTTGTACTTCACTCTCTCAAATATGAAAAAGTCAGAAGTAAATGGTGCTGTAATATCAAATGAATATGTAACCCAGATATTGGAACTACTTGATGAATCCTCGTCATTAGTTAAAAAGACGGGCATGTGCGACATAGTTTTTCGAGAAGCAGAGCATCTAAGAGGAGATATTTTTAGTATTAGAGTCTTAGTAGAGCATCTAAAAGATTTAAGAGTCTCTAAGATTGCGATGATAGGAACATCCTCGCATGCTAAAGCTTTTTCATATCTCTCTTGCGGATTTGAGCTTAGCTTTTTTGATGAAAATCTTGAAGAGTTGATGGGGTTTACAAAAGAGTTAGAGATAAAAGATGCAGATATAAACCGCATAACAGATGCAATGAGCCTTGATCTATCCTCTTATGATGCTGTGCTTGATTTCTCAACATTTGACTCTCTAGCTATGATAGAGAAATTACCAAACTACTCACTTGATATGAAAAACACAAAAGAGTTCTCAGCTCTTAAAAAAAGAGCAGATGAACTAGATGCAAGATATACAAGCTATGATGATTTGGTAGAAAAACTAGCATCTCAACTATATAGAACTATAAAATAAGGAAAACAAATAATGAAAAAAGATGATTTTAGCGACCTAAGAGCAGAGTTTGATAAATTTGTAAGCGAAAATTGCTCACTAGATGATGAAAAAAATAACCAAGATGCAGGTGATGCAGAAGACGAAGAGGCAGTGCCTCAATTTGTAGATGCTCTAACTTCAAAACTCTTAGCACCAGCCGTTA
>JAQUFE010000019.1 GCA_028684815.1 Sulfurimonas sp. | reverse complement strand
ACTAGCCAAGGCCAAACAATTCCAGGAAGTGCCGCATCCAAAGTAACTACAGCATTTGTTGCTGCTAAAATTTCATGTGCCGCCATTAGTGTGCTCCTCCTACTGGAAGTGTAGTTATATTGTTAAATAGTGAAAAACCTTCTTCTCTTTTTGAAGCAAGAGGATTTAAGCTAACATTGCCGCCATTTACATAGAAGTGATGAGGGTTTGTACCTTTTTCTGGTTTTCTAACCTGAACATTACTTTGATTTTTTTGGATATATTTAGAGATGTTTGATGTTGGATCATCTAAGTCACCAAAAATATTTGCCTGAACTGGACAAGCAACTACACATGATGGCATCATTGAAGATGCAACGCGGTGTGCACAGTAAGTACACTTATCTGCGGTTTGTGTTTGAGGGTCGATGTATATCGCACCATAAGGACAAGCCATAACACAGCCTGCACAGCCGATACAGCGTTCTTTATCAATATTGACAATCCCATTTTCCAAATAATGCAGAGCACTAACTGGACAAATCCTCACACAAGGTGCATTCTCACAGTGATTACATCTAAGAGGTGTAAAAGTTCTTTTTGTCTCTGGGAAGGTTCCCACATCCACATACTTAACACGAAGTCTCCATGTACTAAGTGGTACTTCATTTTCCACTTTACATGCGATCTCACATCCTTTACATCCCATACACAGATGCAAATCAACCAGGAAACCTAATTGCATATACTCTCCTTTTGCCTAAATCATTTAGGACATTTTCTATTCATAACAATAACTAATACACTTAAAAAGAAGCCATTATAGTGCTAAACTAGGCTCTTTTACGCATGAAAAATAGTATCAAAGTAACCTTAAATTTGTTATAAATAAGTGATAATATTTTGATAAATAGCTTTTGCTGGGTAATTTTGTTATCAAGATTAAGAATAATCAATATTAAGTATTAATTATAATTCTTAAATAAAAAAAACTTTATAAAATCATAGACTTTTATTTTAGGTAGCATTTTTTAGTGTGGATAGGTGTAAGCTTCTCATAAACTTATATTCGTTTAAAGAGTTTTAGCGAGGAAATTAAAAAAATTATTTTTAGTAAATAATCAGAAACTTAAAATAGAACTATCATTTATATAGATGATAGTTCTTTAAAGTCCTGATTGTGATACAATATTAGCTTTATCAAATTTGTATCTTTAGAATATCTATCTATCTAGTCTGACTCTCACAGACTGCTCATGTGCAGTCAATCCCTCTATACTTGCTATTAGTGCACACTCTTCGCCTATTTCGTTAATGGCTTTTTTAGAAAAGGAGATTATAGAAGTCTTTTTCATAAAGTTTTCAACTCCAAGTGGGGAGAAAAATTTAGCAGTCCCTCCTGTTGGCAGAGTGTGGTTTGGTCCAGCCACATAATCACCAATAGCTTCAGGAGTGTTATGCCCTAGAAATATCGCCCCAGCGTGCTTTATATAAGCTAGATATTCAAAAGCGTTATCAGTTGCAACTTCAAGATGCTCAGGTGCGACCAAATTCATAAGCTCTATAGCCTCATCCATATCTTTTGTAACGATAATAGCGCCTCTAGCTTCTATAGACTTTCTTGCTATCTCTTCTCTTGAGAGTTTTTTAAGCCACACTTCTATCTCTACTTTTACAGCATCTGCTAGAGTTTGTGATGGAGTTATAAGTATAGAACTTGCCATCTCGTCATGTTCAGCTTGAGATAGCATATCTACTGCTAAGTGGCTAGGATTTGCACTATCATCAGCTAGGATTCCTATCTCGCTAGGCCCTGCTATCATATCAATGTTTACTTCACCAAAAACCATTTTTTTTGCAGTTGCAACAAAGATATTTCCAGGGCCTGTAATAACATCAACCTTTGGAATGCTCTGTGTCCCATAAGCCATTGCAGCGATAGCACTAGCTCCACCAACCTTATAAACTTCGCTAACACCACAAAGGTGACAAGCAGCTAATAAAAGCTCATTTGGTTCGTTATTTGGAGTTGGAGTAGTTACTATTATCTTCTGTACACCTGCTACTTGAGCTGGGATAACATTCATCAAAAGTGAAGATGGATATGCAGCTTTACCACCTGGGATATAGAGTCCTGCACTATCAACTGGAGTTACTTTTTGACCTAAAATTGTTCCATTTGATTCTGTATCAAACCACGACTTTGGTTTTTGTTTCTCATGATAAGCTTTGATTCTATCATATGCTAGATGCAAAGAGTCTCTAAGCTTTGCATCTAAGTTATCATAAGCTTTGCTCATCGATTCAGTTGAGATTTTTAGCTCTGCATCGCTCTTTGGAGTCCAGTTGTCAAACTTTGCTATATGTTTTTTTAAAGCTTCGTTTTTATCAAGCTTTATTTCATCTATAATATTTTGGACTGTTGCACTAACTTCTGCAATGTCCATCTTTCCTCTTTGCAAAAGTTCATCAAAACTCTTAGCAAAATCACCATTTTTTGTATTTGTAAATATCATCTTATTTTCCCGCTTTTATATACTCATCAAACTCTCGTTTTACAACACCTAGTGCCTCAATAAAATTATCTGCCGTTATTGCACCCATAATTGGCTGATACATAGGCTCACCATTTGGAAGTAAAAACCAGATAGCTGGAGTTCCAGGATGATAGAGTTTTTGTGGCATATAGTCATTATCATCGCTATATGAGATTACAGAGATAAAATCCTTATTTAGCGCTTTTACAACTCTTTCATCTTTTAAGGTTGTCTCATCTAGGATGACACAAAACTTGCATGAATGTCTTGAAGATATGAATAATACTGGTTTTACAAACCTAGCTGCTTCTTTTATTCCAGCATCATAATCTTTTGTCCAATTTACCTCTGATGCCATCAAAGAAGTAGCAAAAAGAAGTGTTAAGTATATTATTATTTTACGCATGTGCTTTTACCTTTTTAAGAAGTTCTTTTGAGCATTCTAGTACGCTCTTTTTTGTTACATCTATAACTATATCTGCTATTTTTAAATACTCAGGTCGACGCTCATCATAAAGCTCTTTTGCTTTTTTAAGATCTCTTAGAAGTGGTCTTTTTTTTAGTTTTTTCATAGCGTTTGGATGGTGTTTGATTCTCTTTATTATCTTCTCAAAAGGAGAATCTAGCAAAACAACTATACCTATTTTTTTAAGGTTTTCTTGTTTATAAAAACCCCCGCCCGTTGAGATAAGAGTGTTTTTCACACTACTCTCTAACCATTTTGCTACATCACTCTCTAGTTTTCTAAAGTAGCTTTCACCATCTTGTTCAAAAATATCTTTGATTTTTTTGTTTTGCATACTCTCAATCATATCATCAGTATCAAGGGTTATATAGTCAGAGTGCTTTATAACTTCACGAGCCACACTACCCTTTCCTACTCCCATAAATCCTATCAAAACTATGTTATTACTCTTTAGCATCCATTTGACCTTTACTTCTAAACTTAAACTTTAGATATCAGGCAAACGCACTCATATCAAAGTCTGGTTTTGTTTTTTTAACTCTTTTATATATCAAAACTGCCGTGATGATATTGTATTGCAAGATTACCATACTAATGATAAAAGCTAAAGCAAATAGGCTCAAATATGCATCTACATAGTAAGAGAACACAAAACCCATAAGAGATGCTACAAAAAGAGCAAATTGAATTCGCGCCCACTTTTTATCTATCATCTCATTCATAGTTGGGATGCTCATATAACCCATCCCATTAAGATGAAACCAAATTAAAAATGGAACTATTTTATAAAGCATCCCTATCATAATAGAGAGTATAAAACCGCCAATTAAGATTGAGGTCACAACGATATGCTCGCTAAAATAATACTCATCTACTATCCAAAAAATAGAGCCAAGAGCTAAAAAAACGCTTGATGTTTTATAGTATAGAAGTGTGATATCACTAACTTTTCTTTTTCTATTTTTTATCTTTTGCAAAAAAATCGCTGCAAACGAAGCAAAAAATAGAACTAACCAGAGTTTTGCAACAACCGAGTAAGCCTCATAAAACAAGCTTGTTATCATCCATAAAACAAGTGAGAGAGAGATAAATAAAATTACTCTTTTTTGATAAAAATCTTTAAACTTTGGTGCTACATAAAACATTGGTAAAACTTGAAAAGTTACACCAACGATCAAAACCCCAGCAAAACCAAAGATAGCCCAAACACTATGGGTATTTGCGACTATGTTTCTATAGATTGCGGCATCTGCATCTATGTAACTAAAGAGTAAAAAGAGTCCCATCAAAACACTAAAAAGAGCAAAAATTAAACTTACACTCATTCCTGTAACTGTTGGAGTAAAGTTTTTAACTTTTTTTATAGCCATAAATATCACGATTATCATCGCAAAAAATCCAGATGCAAGCAAGATAATAGCTAGAGTATTTAGTAGTGGCATCTCAAACTTTAGACCCATTATCATAAAAAGAGTCCCAAAAACTAAGGCTAGATGGGAGGCTTTTGTGATGAGATCAACTCTATACATCTTCACTCCAGCTAAGACTGGTAGCATCTGAGTGAGGGAGCCTAGCATTATAAAACTCATAAAACCAATAGTTATAGCGTGCGTTATGACTATAGAATCTATAGAATACCTGCTTTGCAGGGCACTTGCATCACTTAGTAGCAACAAAATTCCAGCTAAAATAGCAAAGAGTGGAGCTGTGAGATAAAATCTAAGCGGTGCTGAAATTGGAGGAGCTTGCTCTAAAGAGAGACCATTAAACTGCACTTTTTCTACTCAACAATCATAGATTCCATCATATCAACTACTCTCGGAGCCTCTGCACTTAAGTGTTGCTGTGCCATTGTGTAGAGCATCTGCTCTTCTTTCATATTGTGCTGTTGCATTAGTATCATTAGAGTTTCAGATAGTCCAAAAAACTTATCACTATTTTGGGCCTCGATAGCTTCACCCATCTGCTTTATAAGGCTTCTCATTTGAGCATGTTCATGTCTCATCATCGAAGTTGGACCCTCAGTCATTCCAGTTTTTGCCTCAAACTCTAAAAACATAACTCTCTCTTCCATTTGGAAATGTCTCTCAGTAGCTTTAGCAAACTCTTCGTAGCTCTCTTTTGCATTATCTAAAGATTTACTTGCTCTATCTTCCATCTTTGCAAACAACTCATCGCATCTAGTGTGATCTTGTGATAAATACTCTTTTATTGAACTCATTTTGTTTTCCTTGTTTTGTAACAATTTATGTTATAAATTTTTTGTATTATATAAAAAAAAACTGAAAATTTTCTCTCACAAATCAATAATTTGTTATTTAACCATCTTTTTACTATAATGTCCTTCTTTAAAAACAATAGGGAAACATATGAGCAACAAAAGATATATAACACTAGGTTTTACCACTATAGCAGTAGCATTGACGATACTTTTTTCTGCAAATCTTTTTGCAAAAACTGCAGAGACTGACAAAAAAGAAGCTTCAAGACTTGAAGCTCTTGCAAAGTTTACAAAAGTCATAAGTATAGTCGAGCAATACAGTGTTGATGATGTAACTATCGAAGAACTTATGGATAAGGCGCTCCAAGGCATGATGACAAATCTGGACGCTCACTCAAGTTTTTTAACACAAAAAGATTATAAAAGACTTAAAGTTCAAACAGATGGGGAGTTTGGAGGTTTAGGCATTACTGTAGGAATCAAAGATGGAGCTTTAACTGTAATATCTCCTATTGAGGGAACTCCTGCCGATAAAGCTGGCGTAAAAGCTGGCGATATCATCTTGAAAATAAATAACGAATCAACTCTAAGCATGACTATAGATGAAGCAGTCTCACGCATGAGAGGAAAAGTTGGTGAGCCTATTGAGATTACCATTGTAAGAAAGGGAGAGACAAAGCCACTTCTTATTAAGATAGTAAGAGGCGTTATTACGATTGAGTCTGTATATACAAAAACTATAAGTGATGATATTTTATATGTCAGAGTTACAAGTTTTGATAAAAAAGTTGTAGAAGATGTCTCTAAGGCTATAAATAAGAAAAAAGCAATGACAAAGGGAATTATCTTAGATTTAAGAAACAATCCTGGCGGTCTGCTTGACCAAGCTGTTGGTTTAGTTGATCTCTTTGTTGATAAAGGCAATATAGTATCTCAAAAAGGTCGTAAATCTTCAGATGACCTAATCTATAGTGCTAAGAGTTCAACCACAATGACAAAAGTTCCTGTTGTAGTTCTCGTAAATGGTGGAAGTGCTTCAGCATCTGAGATTGTAAGTGGTGCTCTGCAAGACCACAAAAGAGCTATTGTAGTTGGAGAAAATACTTTTGGAAAAGGAAGCGTACAAGTTGTTCTTCCAATCACAAAAGATGAGGCTATTAAACTCACTATTGCGAGATATTATCTCCCAAGTGGAAGAACTATTCAAGCACTAGGTGTTCAACCAGATATAGAAGTTTTCCCTGGAACTGTGCAAAGAGATGAAAATGGTTTTTCCATAAAAGAAGCCGATCTTAAGAAGCATCTAGAAGAAGAGCTTGTAAAAACTGATACAAAAGAAGTTAAAGCCAAAAAAGCAAAAGAAAATGGCGATAAAAAAGATATAATTTCAAAAGAACAACTATATCAAGACATTCAACTAAAAGAGAGTGTTGATATCATAAGAGCATTAATCATAGTAAAAGGATAAACATACAGATGCAAAAAAGAGAATTACTCTATGAAGGTAAGGCTAAAAGACTTTATTTAACAGATGATAAGGATTTAGTCATTTCAGAGTTTAAAGATGATTTGACAGCATTTAATGGTGAAAAAAAGTCAAGTGAGGCTGGCAAAGGTACACTTAACAACAAGATTTCAACTGAGCTATTTAAACTACTAGAGGCAAATGGTATTCAGACACACTTTGTAGAGATGCTAGATGATAATCATATGCTTCACAAAAAAGTTGATGTTATCCTTATTGAGGTTATTGTTCGCAATATTGCAACTGGAAGTTTAACTAGAAATCTTGGTATAAAAGATGGTACGCCTCTTCCATTCACTCTAGTTGAGTTTGATTATAAAAATGATGAACTTGGTGACCCAAAACTAAATGATCAACACGCTCTTATCTTAGGTCTTGTTGAGTATCAAGATGAGCTTGATAAGCTTCGTAGAATGGCAAGACAAGTAAACGACATCCTTCGTCCTTACTTCTTTGAAAAAGGTTTAAACTTAGTAGATTTTAAACTAGAGTTTGGAAAAGATAGTAGTGGAAATATCATCCTTGTCGATGAAATATCTCCTGATAACTGTCGTTTTTGGGATGTGACAAGTGGTGAGAAGATGGACAAAGATAGATTTCGTCAAGGTTTAGGCGGCCTAAGGGTGGCTTATGAGCAGGTTTTAAATAGAATTCTCTCTAAATAGCACTAGCGCTGTGGGCGAGCAAAACCAAAGCGTGCCCAACTAAGTATAATGCGCTATTAACGTAGGTGGAAAAATTACTTTTTTCGCCATGAAAAACAATAATTTTAGGAAAATAAAAATGATAAAAGCAGTAGTAAACGTATCTTTAAAAGCAGGTGTATTAGATTCTCAAGGAAAGGCAGTACTTCACGCACTGGAGTCGTTGCATTTTAATAATGTTAAAGATGTTCGTGTTGGAAAACAGATAGTTTTACAACTAGATGGTAACGATAAAAAAGCAGCCTTAGCTGATGTTACTAAGATGTGTGAAGACCTTTTAGCTAACACTGTTATTGAAGATTATGAGATAGAGTTAGTATAATGAAAAAGGTAACAATTTTACAGTTTCCTGGAACCAATTGTGAGTATGATACAAAGTATGCATTTGAGAAACTCGGTGCTAACACTGAGATACTTTGGCACAAAGCAGACAAGGTTCCAGAAGATACTGACCTCTTAGTTATACCTGGTGGATTTTCTTATGGAGACTATCTAAGAAGTGGAGCTATTGCAAAATTTTCTCCTGTTATGAAAGCTGTTGAGGCTTATGCTAAGGCTGGCGGAAAAGTCCTTGGCATCTGTAATGGTTTTCAAGTTTTAACTGAGACAAATCTTCTTCCGGGCGCATTAAAAAGAAATGAAAATCTGCACTTTTTATCAAAATATCACTATCTAAAAGTTATAAACAATAATAATGATTTTTTAAAAAATCTAAGTGTTGGTGACGTTATTAATATCCCAATAGCTCATCATGATGGAAACTATTTTATAGATGATGCTGGGCTTCAAGAGCTAGAAGACAACGACCAAATACTCCTTAGATACTCAGATGCAAATGGAAATGTAGAAAATCCAAATGGTAGCCTTGATTCAATTGCTGGCATCTGTAATAAAGAGAAAAATGTTTTTGGTCTTATGCCGCATCCTGAGAGAGCAATGGAAGTTATTCTAGGAAGCGATGATGGAGTAGCTATGCTTCAAGGATTTTTAAAAGCGTGATTCGTCTAATCTTTTTAGGGCTGTTATTTTTAGCAACCCTAAGTGCAAATGAAGTAAACTCAACTCAAGATGAGAATATATCTATAGAGAGTTCTTTGCCAAAAGTTTTATATCTTAACTTTAAATCAACTCCTCATAGAGTTATAAAAGGAGAGATTTTCCCCATAACAATAAAGACTCTCTCTACTGTTAAAGAGTTCTCAAGCATTACTTATGAACTCTTAAATTACGAGGGTTTAAAACTTCTAAATGAAACACCTTATAGAGAAAAAGATTCCAAATATTTTTATGATACCTTCTATTTTGTAACAACGCATAGCAATGCAAATGTACCTGACTTTAAAGCGACTGTAAGAGGATTTGATGATACTCTCTACAGAGATACCACGCTAGAAGGCTTTAAACTAAATGTAGTCACCCTAAACCCTAAAAATAACTTTGCAAATATCGTAGCAGATAATTTTGAGCTCTTAGAGTTTAAAACAACTGCCTATGATGACAACCATAATATCGTAGTCTTTGTAGCCACTGCTAAAAACTGCGATATAGCCTCATTTAAGCTAAAGGACGCTTATAAACAAGGGATAGAGTCCATAACCGAATCTCCCTTTAACTCTAAGTTGGTTTACTATGGGGTTATAAAAAAAGAGGTAGAAAACCTCTCTTTTACCTACTTCAACCTTTTACATAATAACTTTTTAGGCTTAAATATTCCTATCATTGTAGATGATGATAGTGTGACTACGCAAACAGATTTAAAGCCAAAAGATCAGTCTCACGATAGAGTAAAGATTCTTCTTGCATCACTTATAGCTTTAATTGCTTTTTTACTGATTTTATGGAGAAAAAAATATATATACTTAGTTTTTATACTAATCCCTTTAGCTTATGTAATTTACATAGCTATCCCATCAAAAGAAGTTTGCATAAAAGTAGGCTCTAATATATATCTACTTCCAGTTCATAATGGAACTATTTTTGAAAAAACAAATACTATTTACTACTTACAAAAAGAGGGAAGCGTAGAAGACTTTGTAAAAGTTAAACTAAAAAATGAAAAGATAGGTTGGGTTAAAAATGAAGATATTTGCAAAGATTAGTTGGCTTTTTGCAACTATAGTTATTCTATCCTCTTTAGCGATGATGATAATTTTCTACTATATACTCCCCAAGCCCTATGCTAGAAAAATATCTGCTTGGCTTATTAGACTTACTACATTTTTTACAGTTGATGTTAAAGGCGAAGAGAGCAAAGATGCTCAGATGTTCTTAATCAACCATCAGAGTGATTTAGACATCTGTGTTATGGAGACAATAACAAGTAAAGACTTAGCTTGGGTTGCAAAAAAAGAGCTATTTGATATACCTTTTTTTGGTTTAGCTCTAAGACTGCCAGAAGATATTGCAGTAACAAGAGAGAGTAAAACATCTCTTCTTAAACTACTCAAAGATGCTAAAGATAGGTTAGATAAGGGTAGAGTTATCACAATGTTTCCAGAGGGGACTCGCTCTACAAAATCCAAGATGCTACCATTTAAAGCAGGAGCAAAGATGTTAGCAGATAAGTATGAACTTTGCGTCCAACCTGTCGTTATTATGGAGAGTGCAAAGTACTACAATATAAAAAAGTTTTACTACAAACCTGGTCGTATAAAAGTCATTTTTCTTGATTCTTTTATAGCAGATAAAGAAGATAAAGATTGGTTATCTAACCTAAGAATAAAAATGCAAAAAGTATATGATGATGAGCTATCAAACAATCCTAGCAGTAGGTAGTGGCGGCTTTATCGGCGCAATATTAAGGGTATACCTAAACGGTCTAATCTCTAGTAATGTTACCCATGAACTCCCCTTTGGAACTCTTGGAGTAAATCTTATTGGAAGCTTTATTATGGGAATTTTAGTAGCTTACTTTATGTATACTACACTCTTTTCTATGCATGTAAAATCATTCCTCTCCACTGGGATTTTAGGAGCTTTGACAACATATTCAGCTTTTGCAATAGAGAGTTTTTTTCTCTTAGAGGGTGGTTATATTATTTTAGCCTTAGCAAATATCTCACTAAATGCCTTTGGAACTGTTTTTATGGCTGGTTGTGGTTTTTATATCACTAAATATTTTTTAACTCAGTCCTAGATTTCTATAATCTCATCCCCACACCACTTAGCAAGTTCTAAATCATGCGTGATTATAAGCATTCCCATCTCACCAAGCGAACCAAGTAGCATCTTCATAACTTCTAGTTGTATAACATTATCAAGCGCAGAAGTTGGCTCATCTAGCAGTAAAATCTCACTCTTCATAAGCATAGCTCTAAGTATGGAAGCGCGTTGGAGTTGTCCGCCTGAGAGTTCATGAGGGAGTTTTAAGAGTAGCTCATAATCTAGATTTAATTTACTTAAATATCCCTCAACCTCATCAACAGATGCCACATCTTTTATCTGATTTAGAAGGCTATAACTTGGATGAAAAGAGCTGTATGGGTCTTGAAAAACCTCAGATGCTCTTTTACATTTAATGCTTCCGCTAAGCGGTATTAAATTTCCTAAAATCAACTCAAAAAGTGTGCTCTTTCCAGTTCCACTAGCTCCAACTATAACCTTGATCTCACCTTTTTTTAGGCTAAAAGAGAGGTCATTAAAAAGTAAAAAGTCTTTTTTATAACCAAAAGATAGATTTTTAACTTCTAAAATGGTGCTCAATTATTTAGCTCTTAGTCATTGAGAGGTATAGTTTTGTAAGCTCATTATAGAGTTCATCTGGCGCTATATCTACATTCTCTTCCCAAATTCTCTTCATAATAACATTATCCTCTTTCCCTGCCCAAACTTTAATATAAGTGCCCTCTTTGTAACCATGATCTTGGCGAAACTGATTTAAGATATTTTTACCAACATAGAGTCTATAAAGAGTTTCTAAATCTAATCCACTAAAAACAACTAGGTCAAAAAAACTTGCAAGGAGAGCTTCAAGGTCAAGCTCATCTTGACTTAAAACCTCGCGCATAATATCTTCAACCTTTAGCATAATCTTCTTTTGTGGCGCAAAGTCATCACTTTTTGTATCTATCTTAGAAAAACTATCTAAGTTAGATATATTGATAGCCAAATCTTCTATACCACCCCTTAGAGTTTTACTATAGTTCTCAATAGCCAAACTCATTACAAAGTGCCATACATCAACTACTTCTACCTGCAAGTTTGCCCAGTCTGGTTCTTGTTTGATGTTCTTCCAATGTTTCCATGAAAAACTATCGATCATCTCCGCACACTCCATATAGATGCATCTCTTCCAATCTATCTCTTTAGCATCTTTGGTTATACCCTTAACCCAATTTTCTCCATTTGTTGCATCGTTTAATTGTGCTTGAAGCTGTAACATCAATAATATTTTGTCCAAGTTTATTTTCCTTTAATTTATTTATACTATCTCTCTCATTCCATCTTCTTCCTAGCTCCCATGCTCCGCGTGGGAGTTTATATATATGCTATAACTCAGATATATATGAGTTCCAACGCAGAGCGTAGGAACTAGGGAGGGAACGCTTGGTTTTCCTAGGCAAAAGCCCTCGGCACTTGTGCCTCTTGGGATATCTTGTCAATCTTTCTAGCTCCCATGCTCCGCGTGGGAGTTTATATACATGCTATTACTTTAAAACTTAACCCTCACACTATATTTTCTAATAATTGTAAAATAAGTTGTTTATTTTACCTAATATGCTAGAATTCCTTACTTAAACAAAGAAAAGAGAGATGAAAAGAATAAACTGTAGAAGATGCAAATTTTATTATGTTACTTGGGAAAAAGATAAACCTCATGGATGCAAGGCTTATGGTTTTAAATCAGCTCAACTCCCATCTATTGTAGTTTTTCAAAGTAGTGGGAGCGAATGCTCTCTCTTTGAACTTAAGACCCCTGCCAAATAAGCTTTTTGCCAAACCCTAGCCTATTGTCAGTTAGCTTAAAATAATCAACTTCTACCTTCCATAGTTTTGCCCTCATTGCAAGTGCATAGGGAAATCTTTTAAAGTATAGTTTTTTGAGTTTGCCCTCATCAAGAGTTGTAAAGATTCCTCTAAACTGCAAGCCTTGGATTTTACCTATCTCTTTTGTCTCTAAAAGAATATTTCCAGCTACTTTTTGATTTTTCAAAACATGCTTTATATGTGTAGTATCTTCGCTACTAGCCACTACAAATGTGAGTCCATTATAGGCATAAAAGAGGCTACAAACACTAAGCTCATCGCCATCAGAAGTGGCTAAACTTAGAACGTGATGCTTCTCTATAAAAGCCTCTATTTTTTCTAAATCACTCATCTTTAAACTCTGATAAGGCTCTGTCAATTCTTCTTACAATCTCTTGCATCTCATCACGACTCACTCCAAAGTTTAGCCTCATAAAACCACTCCCCTCTTTTGAAAAACTAAGTCCATTGTTTAGACCTAACTTTGCATCTTGGATAAAAAAATCTTTTATGGCTCTATTGTTTAATCCTAAACCTCTACAATCAACCCACGCAAGATATGTAGCTTCTATAGGTACTGGTTTTATGATATTGTTATGTTTTTTGCAAACTTCCTCAAGTAGCTCATAGTTACCAAAAAGATGAACCTTTAACTCCTCTAGCCACTCTCTACCCTCTCTATAAGCAGCTTCAAAAGCCACTTGCGACAAGACACTACCATGCCCAATATGAACTCTTCTATAGCTCTGTAAAAACCTCTCTCGCAGAGCCTTGTTTGCTATAGCCACGCTACTCATCGCAAAGCCTGCCATATTAAAAGTTTTTCCAACTCCTATGGCTGTTATAGTGATATCTCTTGCTTTTTGACTTAGAGTTACAAAAGGGATGTGTCTGTTTGGTGCATAGACTAAATCTGAGTGAATCTCATCACTAAAGACTACAATATTGTGCTCCAAACAGAGTTCTAAAATCTCCTCTAACTCTTCTCGTCTCCAAACTCTGCCAACAGGATTATGAGGCGAACAAAGAAGCAAGAGCTTAGTTTTATCATCTATTTTTGCTCTTAAATCTTCTATATCAAAAAGATATCTTCCATCACTTCCTTGTTTTAGAGGATTTTTCAAAACTTCTCTTTTTTGCTCTCTTAGGCTTGCTAAAAAAGGAGGATAGATTGGAGTTTGAACTATCACTTTATCACCTATCTCACTAAAAGCATCGATTGCCAAATCCATAGATGCCACAACGGAGTGAGAGTAGAGCAAATCTTCTAACTCATAAGAGATACCATGCTCTCGTTTCATCCACTCTATCTGTGCTTCAAAAGCACTTTGCGGCATTGTCTCATAACCAATTATAGGATGCTCTAACCTTTTTTTGACCGCATCTAAAACAAACTCTGGTGTGTTTATATTCATATCAGCAACCCAAGCAGGAAGCACATCTTCTGTCCCAAAAAGTTCTTCTCTTAGAGTGTATTTCTCAGCCCTAGAATTTTCTCTATCTGAATGTGTACTAAAGTCATACCTCACTTCTTTTTCCAGATGCTACACTGTGCAATAGTGTGCTGAAACTTCCTTGCTGTCTCTTTTATAACAAACTCTATATCTCTAAGATGCACAAGCTCAAAATGCTCGCTTAAAATCTCTTTTAAGCTATCAAGTGTCCTTACTTCATTACCATCGGCATCTATAAAACCGCCTAGCCAATGCTCTTTTTGAGTTGAGCTCTCTTGCCATGTGTATGGAGAGGTTATCATAAGTGTACCCTCGCTATTTAGCCTTTCATGGATAGTTTCTAAAAAGAGCTTAGGATTGTAGAGTCTGTCTATTAGGTTTGTTGCCATCACTAAGTCGTATGAGTTTAGGTTTGGTTTTAGATTACAAGCATCTCCTTGCCAAAATGAGACCTTGTGGGCAATATCCCTATAGCCTAACTCTTCAATGCTTACCTTTTTGTTTTGCACCAAATCGCCCTCTAGTTTAGATGCAAAGGCAACATATCCTCTCTCTTTTAACTTCACTCCCACTTGAATAAAACGAGCCGAGAAGTCAACACCCTCAACCTCATCAAACTCCTTTGCAAGCTCAAAACTAGCCCTTGTAGTGGCACATCCCAAATCTAGTGCTTTTGTTTTGTTGGTACTAAACTCTACTGCTATCTTTGCACACTCTTTTGCAAAGTTTTTAACTCCAAAATAGCTTTTGCCGTATTGAAATTCACAATACTGCGAAACTAGCTCATCACTCTCATATATATCTGATTTACTCTCATCTTGATTGCTAGATATCACATATCTAAACCCTGCATTTTGAGGAAAGTGTTTTCTAAAAGCATAGCGAGAGTGCTTCATAATAAGGTTTCCACTACTAGCCCATGATGAGCCAAAGATTAGTGCATGTTTTTCATCAAAAGTTGGAGCTGTAAAGTCATCATAAGCCTCGTGAACTTCAAAACCTTCAAAGGGACGCATAGGCGTTCTGCTCCACTGCCAAACATTTCCCACCACATCAAAGATGGATTCGCCGCTCTTTGTATGAAAACCAAACTCATTTACAGGGCATGAGCTAGCGTAGTGATAGAAGTTAAGATTTGCGCGACTTTGATGAAAAGCAGGTAAATCTTCTATATTTGTCTGCTCATAAATAGCCCTATGTTCAGCCTCACTAGGAAGAAGATAAAGCATCTCATCTTTTTTACTCTTATATCTACAAAATGCCTCAGCCTCTAGTGCATTTACATCAACTGGCCAATCAAGTGGCATCTCTATAACTTCACAAAGAGCTCTATATCTATAAACTCCATCTTCATAAACCCAAAAAACAGGGTGTCTTGCCTTTGAGTTTTTCAGATATTCTTGTCCCTCTTCATCCCAAAACTCATCACTCTCATAACCGCCACTCTCCACAAACTCCAAAAACTCAGCATTACTTACAAGATATTTTGAAGCCTTAAATTCACCAACTTCTTCTTCATAATGTCCATACTCATTATCCCAACCATAGAGATTGTGAGTTGTGCTTTTTCCTAGTTTTACCTGCTGTGATGCTATCTTTATCATCTCATTTTTTGGAGCTTTTGAGCTGTGTGAGCAGATTTTAAACTCCTCTACATTTTTTACAAACTCTAGTGGCATCTGACGATGAAGCACAAGTGAGGTCTCTATATGAATCCTCTCATGCTCAATACCCATAAGAATTACCCACATAGGAGAATTTTGTCTGATGGGAAGCTCAAATTCAAGGCTCATAATAAGCTTACTCACTATTTCTCTTACCTTCGCTCTATACTCTCTTACCTCATCAACCCTTGGCCATGCATAATTTTTAGACTCCACATCATCCCACGCCATCTCATCAACGCCTACTGCAAAGATGGACTCAAAATTCGCATCTACTCTTTTGTCTATTATCTTCATAAGTAAAAGTTTGTTTATAAAAAAAGTTGCGGTGTGACCGAAGTAAAATATCATCGGATGTCTTGATGGTTCTGACTTTTTGTAAAAGACCTCATCACTTATAAGAGTCTTAAAAACTTTCTCAAAAAGTGTGTAAGTGTTGTTAAAATATTCTAGTATTTCTTGTCGTTTATTCTCTATAGTTCCCTCATCAAGTGTAGGAGGATATATGCTAAGATTGTTCAAGTTAAGCCCTTTTGTTTTGCTATAATTATTATATGAAAATTCATCAAAGCCCAAGATTAAAGAACCAAGCAAAACTCATTCACGCATTTTCGTTAAGAGATGGCGGAGTAAGTCTCGCCCCATTTAACTCGCTAAATCTAGCCTTTCATGTAGGCGACAAAGAAGAAGCAGTTTTACAAAATCATGATATTTTAGCCTCTCATCTAAACTACAAAAGAGAAACGCTTGTTCATATGAAGCAGATTCACTCTAATTTAGTTCATATCGTAGATGCTAAAGATAACTTTTCAAATCCTCCAACCTGTGATGCACTCATAACTGATAAAACAGGCATCCCACTTATGGTTATGGTAGCAGATTGTAGCCCTCTGCTTTTTTATGATGATAAAAAAAGAGTTATCGCCGTAGCTCACGCAGGGAGAGAGGGTGCATTTAAAAATATTGTAAAAAATGTAGTTAAGAGCTTTGTAGATGATTTTGGCTCAGATGCAAGAGATATTTTTGTAACTATAGGGGCGAGTATAGGTGTTTGTTGTTATGAAGTTGGGATTAAGACAAAAGCAGAGGAGTTAGGACTCGAGTTTGCGATAAAGCAAAGAGGTGATGCCATTTTTTTAGATATTAGTAAGATTTTAAAGTCTCAACTCCTAGCATCTGGCATAAAAGAGCAAAATATCGAGATAAGCAAGGAGTGTAGTTGTTGCAAAGATAGCAAATACTTCTCCTATAGAGCCTCTAAGATAACTGGAAGATTTGCTGGTGTTATTATGATGCGTTAAAGCCTCACAGTGGAGATAAAGCTCATCTAGCTCCCATGCTCCGCGTGGGAGTTTATATATATACTACAACTCAGATATATATGAGTTCCAACGCAGAGCATTGGAACTAGAGAAAACCCAACAGCCTCGAAACATCGTGAAAAATGCCATCGGTTAGCATCCCTGAAGTTCGTTATTCCATCAAAAGTCTTCCTAAACAAAACAAGCGCTCATATAGCCAACCACGCTACTCTCATCTCCACTAGCATCACTACTTGTTCTATAGTCAAGTATGATGGGATTAAGCTTTTGCATCTTTGCACTTAGCATCATTGCCTCAACTCCCAAAATCCCACAAGCTTCACAGCCCTGATGTAAAAGTGAGGTGTCAAGTTTTTTGATAGCATCTATGCAGATATTGTCAAGTCTATTGGCATACTCTTCATTATAAAAATGGCTCAAATCTGTACTGATTATAACTCCACAATCTTCTAAACTCAGTACCATATCTATAATCTTAGATAAAGATGAAGCATTAGCCCTTCCATAAACTAACTCAACAATCTTTGCATCCTTCATATAGTGCTTTATAAAAGGAAACTGCACCTCAGTTGAGTGTTCTCTATGAGTTATTATCTGAGTCAGACCAAAATTTTTCTCTAGGGTTTTATAGATAAGTTCGCTTTTTTCTATCGGACCAAAAGGAGTTAGATACTCTAAAGAGCCACACATACTCACTCCATCAAACGCAACTCTATGTGATGGACCAATAAGCACAAAGTTTTTTACACCACTCTTTGCTAAGACTCTATAAGCGATGTTTGCACTATATCCTGAGAAAACATATCCAGCATGAGGAACTATTACAGCCCTTGTTTTTACTTGGATTTGTGAAGAGCTTTTATCAAACAAACTGCTAAAACTATTGAAATATTTTAAAATCTCGCCTGCATCTCTTGGATAAAAAGTACCAGCCACACTCATCTCTCGTCTCATCTCATTCTCCTAATAATTTTATTTTAATAATCTACATATAAAACTATCAAAACTACACTTTTATAGCGTTTTTATCTCATCAAACCTTGCTTCTAGGGATTCTACTCTATATCTTGAAATCTTTGGATTTTGCGCATAGATAGAGGGATTTGAACCAGATTTAAAACTTAGATGCTCTAAAAAATCTTCTGTCTTTGGAAGCTGCTGCCACACTTGAGGTAAAAAAGTACCATGATAAGGGCCATGTTCTAAAATAAGTCCATCTTTATGAGGAATAATCTTTTTCAAAAGTTCTTCATAACTCTTATACTCTATCTCCTCTGGGGCACTTAAAATTGAGACTTCAAGAGTGAGTTCACTTAGTTCTTCTTCTTGAAGTGGTGAAAATCTACCATCTCTAAAGGCACTCATAAGGGTGTTTGAGACTATATCATCATAGAGTATTCTATGGGCAATTATCGAACCTATGCATCCACGAAGATTGCCATTTTTGTTTAGAGTAACAAAAGAAGCTCCTTTTTGCGCGAGTTGTGGGTGAAGTACCAAAAGTTTATCCCTATCTAAACCTTGATCTTTAGAGAAGTGATGTAAAAGGGTTGTTTTTGCAAGAGATAAAACGATAGCATCTAACATATTGTACTCCTTAATTTTTACTCATATAAAGTAGCATCTATAAGTGTTGTTATAATTCACTAACAACTTTTATTTGTGCTCATTTTTTGTAGTAAATTATTATAACATCTCAAATTTGATTTTGGCTTTTTAGTTATCATAAAAGCATCGGAGTTATTAGGGAGGAATTATTAATTAACTAAGAGAGGATTTCAACTCTCTTAGCTAATTGCTTAGGCAGAAGTCCTAATGACTCTTCTACTTGTTTTGTATTTCCATGGGTTATAAACTTATCCTCGTACTCAAAACTCACTAGCTCTACATCAAAGATTTTTTCTTGTGAGAAAAATTCTAAGATAGCAGAACCA
Organism: Sulfurimonas sp.; assembly: GCA_028684815.1. GTDB lineage: Bacteria > Campylobacterota > Campylobacteria > Campylobacterales > Sulfurimonadaceae > Sulfurimonas. Next base: position 26,628 of record JAQUFE010000019.1, on the reverse strand, counting down.
ACACCACCCATCTTAGAGCTATCACTAAAGATAAACCATTTTTTATGTTTCTTTGATAAATCAAGTAGCATCTCCTCATCAAGAGGCTTTACAAATCTTAAATCTAGTATGCTAACCTCAACTTTAAGTAGCTCAGCTGTCTCGTAAGCCCGCCCCACTCCATTTCCATAACCAACAAATAATATCTCTCCCTTATTTGAGCGCAGTAATTGAGATTTTGCTAGCTCAAAAGGAGCTGACTCAGGAAGATCTGTCTCAGTAAAAGAGCCTCTTGGATATCTAAGTGAGCATGGATGATTATACTCTGCAGCAAAACCTAGGGCTTGATGAAATGACTTCTCATCTCTTGGAGCAAAGAGTGTCATATTTGGGATAGCTCTTAAAAAACTGATATCAAAGGCACCCTGATGTGTCTCTCCATCTTCACCAACTATTCCAGCCCTATCAAGTGCAAAAACAACAGGCAGATCCATCAAACATGTGTCATGAATAACTTGGTCATAAGCGCGTTGTAAAAAAGTTGAGTAGATAGTACAAAAAGGTTTAAATCCCTCTTTAGCTAGCGCTGCCATAGATGTAACTGCATGTTGCTCAGCAATAGCAACATCCCAAAATCTATCAGGATAAGCTTGCATCAGTTCACTAAGCCCAGTTCCGCTAGGCATTGCAGCAGTGGCACCAACAATTTTTTCATTGTTTTTTGCTAGATGCATAAGAGCTTCTGTATAGATTTGTGTAGCACTCTTAGAAGAGGCTTTTTTAGTAGCTGTGCCATCATTTAGGTCAAAAGGACCAACACCGTGCCACTTCTCTTCTTTGCCCTCAGCTATCTCATAGCCCTTGCCTTTTATGGTTTGAGCGTGGATAATAACTGGTTGTTTAAGATTTTTGGCAGTCTGCATAATCTCTATAAGTTGAGAGAGATTGTGCCCATCAACAGGCCCTATGTAGTTTATACCCATCTCTTCAAACAAAACCCCTGGAGTGATAAGTTTAAGAGACTCTTCCATCCTTTTTGCTATGTAGTGTCCGCTCTCACCGAAGTTATCTACAAAATTTTCAGTATGTTTTTTAAACTTTTGGTAAAGTGGAGATGCCATCGCTGAGCTTAACATTCTGCTAATTGCACCTATTGGTTTTGCGATGCTCATCTCATTGTCATTTAAGATGATTACAAGAGGATATTTTCTATCTCCTAACTCATTTAATGCTTCATAAACCATTCCAGCTGTCATTGAGCCATCGCCTATCATAACTACAGGGATTCTTTCTCTTTGCTCACCTTTTAGTTTTATCGCCTTTGCAGCGCCTACTCCTAGAGAGATAGAAGTGGAACTATGACCAGCTACAAAGTAATCAAACTCTGATTCACTTGGTTTTGTATATCCACAAGTGCCCCCAAACTGACGAAGCGTCTCAAAATTTTCCCATCTCTTTGTTAGTAGTTTATGTGCGTATGATTGATGCGATACATCAAAAATAAAGGGGTCTTTGCTTACATCAAAAACTTTGTGCATAGCTACAATCAGTTCTGTTGCACCAAGAGTTGAACTAAGATGTCCTCCGTTTTTGCTAACGACTCTTAAAATCTCTTCTCTTATATCTTGGCAAAGAACTTCTAACTCTTTTATACTTTTTTCTTTTACATTTATCATTTTTTATTCACTTAATGCTGCTTTTTTCACTCTCTCAAATCTCTTAGAAATCTGTGCATCTATATTTCCCACATCACTAATGGCGATGACTCCACCCTCGCTAACTGCACCATCTGACACAATCTCAACATGTTCTAGCGAGCCTAGACTTTTTGATAAATCTCCATGGTTTTTAGGGTTTACTTTTAGCTTTATCTTAGATGCACTTTGGAGCTCTTTTATAAGTTCTCGCGATAAACCATCAGCTATTGCACTTGAGTTTGTTGATAACTCTGCACTTATAACCTCTTTTGAGATATCAAGAGCAGCGCTAACTAACTCTGATTTTATTCCCTCTAAGGCTTTCTCATATTCAGATGCACTACTTTCTAGCGTTTTTATAGAATTTATAAACTGCTCTAAAGAGTTTTTAACACTTCCTTGTTCCTCTTTTAGGGCCTGCTCTTTACCAGATATAGCTCCTTGCTCAAACGATTCTGCTCTTACCTTCTCAATCTCTTTTTTATGATCTTCACTCATAGCTTCTAGCTTCATCTGTAACTTTATAAAGTTAGAGGACATCTCATCAGTTTTTTTCATCAAAGACTCTATAAGTGAATCTTTAGAACTTCTACTTATTGCGCTTGAATCTACGCTAGCTTGAGGTTTTTCTGGCTCTCTAGGTTCACTTATTTGTGAAGCATTTTTTTGTACATTAGTATCTGTCGTTGGCCCCATAGCCAAGACTTTAAAGGTATACTTATCTACATTGTGCTTCATCAGTTTATCGTTTGAGATTACAGTTGCCATTGCCTTACTCTACCATCTCATCGTTTGAGCCCATCTGTATAGTTCCAGCCTCCGCTAACCCATTTACAAGTTCAACAATCTGTCTTTGAGCATTCTCAACATCTTTCATCTTAACAGCACCCAAAAACTGCATCTCTTCATCAAATGCCTCTTTAGCTCTCTCACTCATTCCAGAGAAGAATTTCTCTTTTAGCTCTTCTGGCGCACTCTTAAGAGCAAGCATAAGTTCTTTTTTATCAACCGCTTTAAGTATTTCTGTAATTGCAGACTTATCAAGAGTGACAATATCCTCAAAGGTAAACATCATCTCTTTTATCTGAGTTGCAAGCTCTTCATCTATCTGCTCAACCTGAGATAGCGTAGCTTTTGCACTCTTTGCACCTAGGCGGTTAAAGATATCAGCAACTGCGCGAGGTCCACCAACTTCGACTTTGTAAGATGCTAAAGACTCTAGTTTAGACTCTAGTACCGCTGAGACTCTCTTGATAACAGAAGGAGAGATATCTCCAAGCCTAGCCATTCTCATAGCTACTTCTGAGCGCAAATCATCTGGAAAAAACTGAAGAGTATCTGCAGCTTCTGTTGGATCCATATGAGCTAAAATTAGCGCTATGGTTTGTGGATGCTCGTTTACAATAAAGTCTGAGAGCTGCTGAGGCTTGATTTTTGATAGATAAGAGAAGTTTTGAATATTTTGCATGCTCTTTGATAACTTATCTAAAACTTTCTTAGCCTCTTCAGGGCCTAGTGTTCTATATAGAAGCTCTCTTGCATACTCCATACCACCAGACGTAATAAACTGTCCTGACTGAAATATTGCATGAAACTCTTCAAGTATAACAGTAGCTATCGCTTTTTCAACACTCCTATTTCCAGCAATGTATTTTGACACTTCAGTTATAGCATCTACATTCATATTTGAAAAAATTGCAGCTGTTGGCTCTTCACCTAACTGCATAAGAAGTATAGAGATTTTTTCAGCCATACTCATTTCATCTAATTTTGCTTGTTGGGTTGGGTTTAAACTCATAACTATCTACCTCTTTCTCTTGTGTAAGGTTGTTCATCTTCACCAACTAGAAGAGATTGCAGAAGAGCCGCTATCTCTTCTGGTGCATCTTCTGCCATGTTTCTAACTTTTTCTAGAAGAACCTCATGTTTTAGTTCATCTTCATTAAAGCCCTCACCAACACCTAGTTGGCTCTCAACTTTTTTACGCATCTGCTGAACTTTTTCAACTAGATCTTCCTCTTCATCATCTTCAATATCTAGTGATGGTCGAGTTAATTCATCATCTTCTTTTGATACTTCAAGCATTCTAAGTGCAAATGGAGAGATAACTTTTTTGTAAAGTATCAAAAGTAAAATAAGAACAAAAAGATATTTAAATAACCCAGAAAATGGTGCCAAATAAGTTTGGGAGAAAGTTAAAGCCCTTGAGACTCCATCGATCTCACCTAAAGATGCATCTCTTTTAAACTGAAGATTTTTAACGCTTACCTGATCGCCTCTTGCCTCATCTATGCCAATAGAGCGGCTGACAAGCGAAGAGAGAGCATCAAGATCACTATCTTGAAGTGCCAAATATTCAAGCTCTTTTGTTGGCTTATTATTTTCATCTAGCTTATACTTATACTTGCCATCAACTATAACTGCTGCGCTAATCTTTTTTATACGGGCAAATTCTGACTTTGTAGTTGAGACTGTTTTACCAACCTCATAGTTAGTAGTACCTGTATTTTTCTCATACTTCTCACTAGTTTGATTACTTGTTAATCCCTCAACTGGACCTATATTGCTTACAGTTCCAGGCACTCCTCCAACTTCTACTGGAGTGCTTCCCTCTCTTTTTTCTTCACTTGACTGCTCACTTCTAACAACATTTTCAGGATCAAATGTCTCAGATGTAGAGTTTTTGATAGAAAAATCAAAGTCTATATTTACCTGAGCTACAACTTTCTCTTGTCCACCTACAAAAGGAGCAATTACTTGCATGATTTTTATCTGTCTTTTTTTCTCTTCTTTTGCTTTGTACTGCTGTTGAACAACTGAGAGTTCGCCCATTTGAGCCATCTCATCCTCATCACCTAGCGTCTCACCATCAGAATTTACAAGCATCACATTTGTTGACTTCATTTTTGGTACAGCAGATGCCACAAGGTTTTTTATACCTCTAATCTGTTTTGAGGAGAGCTTTCTGCCCTCTACTAGAGTTACCATAACAGATGCGCTAGGATCTACTTGTTTGGCGATAAATAGTGTGTCTTTTGGAATTGCCAGGCTAACACTTGCTGACTCTATTGGGGCTAATGCGTTGATGGTTCTTGAGAGTTCACCCTCTAGAGCACGGAGATATTTGATGTTTTGATCAAAACTTGTAGCCCCAAACTCTTGTGTGTCAAAGAGTTCAAACCCAACACCAGTATTTTTAGGTATGCCCATAGATGCTATGGTTATTCGTTCTTTATAAACTACCTCTTTTGGTACTTTTATGATGTTATTATCTTCTAGTTTATAAGATATTCCATCTTTTTCTAACTGATCAACTATCTTTGCAGCATCTTGTGAACTTAGAGAGTTAAATAAAATCTCATAATCATCATCCGTCTTTTTTTTAGCAGTAAAAACTACCAAAAAAATCAAAAAAGCGACTATTCCAATAACAGCCATTGCAATAATAGCTCTTTGCTGCTTAGTAAGCTTTGTGTAAAGAACAACTAGCTGAGAAAAAAGTACCTTAAAATCCATCTATTTCCCGTTTATAATATCTCTTGCATTAGCTCAAAAAAGCGACTATTTTGCTCTTTTGTTCCAACTGTCACCCTAATAGCATTCATGTTATAACTACTTAAATCTCTTACAATCATTCCCTTTTTCAAAAGAAGGCTTGCAATTTGTGAAGAATTTTGGCTCGGATTTAGACATAAAGTAACAAAATTTGTATAGCTCTCAATTATATCTATTTTTTGCTTCTTTGCAAACTCTTCATAGCGTTTCATCTCACTAAAATTGTTAACTACACTATTTTTAACAAACTCTTCATCACTAAGAGCAACTTTTGCAGCTTCAAGTGAGAGTGTTGTAATATTAAATGGGGGTCTTAGTTTATATAACTCTTTTATAATTGCAGCTGGAGCTAATCCATAACCAACTCTCATACCACCAAGCCCATAAGCTTTTGAGAAAGTTCCAAGGTAGATTACATTTTCAAAACTCTCTATTAGTTCTTTTGGTTTTACCTCTTTGCTTGCATCTTTAGCAATTGCATACTCCATATAAGCACCATCAATTACCACTAAAGTATCACTATCAATCTTCTTTAAAAAGTCAAAGAGCTTTTGTGCATCTATGGCATCACCTGTTGGATTATTTGGTGTACAGATAAAGATAATAGCTGGATTTTCCTTTTTGTAAACCTCATAAAACTCATCTAAATCATGCTCTTGCGAGGTTGTGCGTAAAATTTCAGCACCTACATGTTTTGCGTAGATTTCATACATAGCAAATGTAATTGAATTCATTAATATTTTTGTACCCTGCTCTGCTTTAGCATGGATTAAAAACTCTATGACTTGATCACTTCCTGAGCCAATGATTACATTCTCATCTTTAAGCTCAAATCTTTTTGCAAGTGCAGCCTTTAAATCCATCATAGAATCATCTGGATAGAGAGACATCTTTGTTAAAATTTTTGAAATCGACTCTGTTACTCTACTAGAACATCCATAAGGATTTTCATTAGATGCAAGCTTTACTATATCCTTTGGCTCGATGCCAAACTCACGAACTACAAGCTCGATTGGCTTTCCAGCTTCATATGTTTTAATATCTTTTATCTTAGCATTAAATTTCATCTTCACCCTTTACATAACTTCCAAGCCAAGTCACCTCGGCATCGTGCTTTGATAGCACTTTTTGAATATGAGCCTCATCAATATGCCCATAAAAATCAATATAAAACCAGTATCCAAAACCTACATTACCCTTTGATGGACGAGACTCAATCTTTGAGAGATTTATCTTCTCATCATCAAAATCTTTTAGAAAATGTACTAGTGAACCTGCCTCTTTTGCATCTTCGAGTTTAACTAAAATCGAAGTTTTATCATCTCCACTTATTGCATTTTTAAAGTCACTTAAAATTACAAAACGAGTAGAGCTATCGTGCTCATCTTCAATGTTTTCAAACATAGTTGGAACACTGTAGAGTTTCGCAGCTATGTGTGAACAGATGGCAGCTGAGCTAGGGTCTTGTGCAGCTAAGATGGCAGCCTTTGCCGTTGAGTCAACTGGAATCAACTCAACATTTACCAGTCCATGCTCAGATAAAAACTCTCTACACTGCCCAAAACCTTTATCTTTTGAGTAGATTCTCTTAACATCACTAAGCTTTGAGGCCTTTGTAACAAAAGACATATGTATGGGCATATAGAGTTCCGCTACAATTTTTACACTGCTTTTGGCAAGCAAATCAAGTGTCTCTCCAACTATTCCATCTTTTGAGTTCTCAATTGGGACTACTCCAAACTTAGCTCTCTTTGCTTCAAGAGTTTTAAAAACTGCGTTGATAGAACCTAATGAGAGATAGTCACTCATTGCACCAAAACGGCTCTCTGCAGCTTGATGTGTAAATGTTCCCTCAGGCCCCAGATATGCTATAAGTTCAGGCTTTTCTAGGTTTCTTGAGACTGCAAAAATCTCTAAAAAGATAGCTGCAATTGCACTTTTGTTTAAAAGTCCACCATTTTCTCTACTTTGAGCCTCAAGCCTATCGATGATAGCTTTTTCTCTCTCAGGTCTATAAATAGCACCGCCAGACTCTTTTTTTATCTCGCCCACACGATGCACTACTCTCATCCTCTCATTTAGCAAATCTAGCATCTGCGAGTCTAGTTTGTCGATGGCTATTCTGCAATCATCTAAGCTCTTCATAACTCCTCCAAAATCTCTTGCATATCAGCATAAACGGCATCTGGTCTTAACTCTGGATCTAAAAATGGCACTATCTCTGCTTCATTTTTATATTTTCCACTCGTTACAAAAAAAGTCTTTATCCCCATCTCTTTTGCTCCACCCAAATCACCTTTAACATCATCACTTATCATTGTAATATCAGTAAAAAGAGCCTCAGGACTCTGTTTTCTTAAAGCTCTTAAAGACTCCTCATAAAAAGCAATACTTGGCTTTCCAACAACCTTATAACTAGTTGAAGTTGCAAACTCTAGCATCTTTAAAATTGCTCCAACACCAGGATATCTTTTAGAGTTTTTAGCATAAATGGAAGTCTCATGCATACCAACTAGAGTTGCACCAAGGAGTAAAAACTCTATCATCTGCGCATAGTCTTCGTTAGTAAAATCCTCTTTTATAGCCACTAAAACTGTTTTTGGATTTATATAGTCTAAGTTGTAGCCCATAGAAGAGAGGGTTTTTAAAAACTCATCAGCGCCATAAGCAGCTACAGAGTCTTTTTCTACATGAGACTCAAGTATCATAAGTGGGTCAAGGTACTTATCAAAACCAAATTCAAACCCTTGTGAGATCAAAAAATTGTAAAAATCCTTTGATGCCTTCTTAGTGTTGTTTGTTACAACCATATATGGGATATTTTTTGTATTGCATCTCTTTATAAACTCTCTACTTCCACGAATCGGTGACTTATCATCGTCGCTTATAAGGGTGCCTTGAACATCAATAAAATACAAGTTGGTCTCCTTTTATATTTTTAAGCACGGTCTCTGTGCGTGAGCCTTCTGCTGAAGCTGTCGTAAGACTCTCTGTGAGAAAACTTAGCATAAGATAATGGGCTTTGCTCATTATCTGTATAAATCAAATAAAGTCTTTCTCAAGAGCTATGATATCTTCAAACTCTTCTCGCTTTCTTATAAGTCTGTCCTCGCCGCCTTTTACTGCCACTTCTGCACTTCTACCTCTGGTGTTGTAGTTACTTCCCATACCAAAACCATAGGCTCCAGCACTATGGATTACTAGCAAATCATTTCTTTTTACTTCTGGAAGTTCATAGTTTTTCGCAAAAAAATCACCACTTTCACAAACTGGACCGACAATATCTACTACTTTAGTTTTACTCTTGTCATCTACTAGTGCTTCTATCTTATGGTAAGCGTTGTAAAGGCTCGGACGAAGCAGATCATTCATAGCGCCATCAACTACAACAAACTTCTTATCTCCATTTTGTTTCTCATACAAAACCTTAGTTAAAAAGTACCCTGCATTTGCAGTCAGAAATCTACCTGGCTCACAAATGATAGTCAAATCAAGACCTTTTATAGCACCTAAAATTGCTTGTGCATAATCATAAGGTTTTATCGTTACCTCAGCATCATAAGTAACACCAAGCCCACCACCAATATCAAAAAATTTTAATTCTATATCTATCGCTTCAAGCGAGCGAACCATATCAGCTACAATGACCGCTGACTCATAGATTGGCTCTAAGTGTGTTAGTTGTGAGCCTATGTGGAAATGAATGCCAACAGGGTCAAGAGATGCTGAGTTTTTAGCTAAGATATACATCCTTTTAGCACTATTTATATCTACACCAAACTTGTTATCATGAAGTCCTGTTGAGATGTATGGATGGGTTTTTGGGTCTATATTTGGATTTACTCTCACGCTTATACGAGAGATTTTGCCCAACTCTTTTGCGATCTGCTCAACACGCAAAAGCTCAGCTTCACTCTCAACATTTATATAGAGGATATCACTTAAAATCGCTTCATGAATCTCATCATCACTCTTTCCAACACCTGAGAAAATCACCTTATAATGAGGGATCCCAGCCAAGAGAGCACGGCGAACTTCGCCAATAGAGACACAATCCGCCCCACTTCCTAAATCTCCAAAGTGCTTAACCACGCTAAGATTTGAGTTTGCTTTTACAGCGTAAGCTAGGATTGATTTTCTACCTTTAAATGCCTCTTTTAACTCTTCATATCTCTGGCTCATATTGTCAAGATTATAGACATAGAGCGGAGTTTTGTATTTTTTAGCCAATTGTTCAAAGTTCATATAAAATATCCAAATAATTTTTAAGAGATTTTATCCAATAAGTGCTTATGTTTTTGTTATAGCAAACTATCTATTACATCATCTTCTTACGCGATATTTTCGCCACTGCCGAGCAGCTATGAAAAAGAGTATAACTACTGGTGTTACAACTCCAATTTCACTAGGTATTGTTTTATTGTTTGATAGCTGTATAAGCATAAACAAAACTCCCCAAAAAAGTAGGGTCGCAAGAATCGCTCCAAAACTAAATAGAGAGACATTTAAAAACCTTACACTAATTGGAACAAAGAAAAAGATAATAACAACCAAACAAGGAACAAAAAAAGGATATATAAAAATCTTATAAAGAGCCCCTTTTATGGCGCTGGTATTTACATTTTGGTCTCTGAGCAAGAGTAGTGCATCTATAGCATTTTTTATAGTAAAGTTTACTTTTCCCTCATATACTTGGTCTAGCATCTTAGGTCTAAAACCCTCTAATATATTTAAGCCCTCACCCTCTTTTATCTTTATGCCAGGAGAGTCATAACTCATATCGTCTGGCTTTGTGATGATATCTGCATTGCCTATAAACCAAGAGTCATTTCGATATATAGCCGAAGATGCTACTATGACCTCTTTTAGGATATTGTCTTTGATAGTAAAGACTCTAATTCCCTCGGCTCTCTCTTGCAGAGGCAGCATCTCAGAGAAGTAGATATACTTATCTTTATATGTAAAAAAGAGATCTTTTGTAGGGCTTAGATATGCTGAGTTTTTTCGGATATTTTTAGAAAACTCTTCTGCACGAGAAAAACTTGAAAGGGAGTGAAGTGAGATAAATAAAATTATTACAATAGTTGAGACTACCACAAAAGGCTTTAACACATCGATTCGGGAGTAGCCTAGCGAGTAAAAGGAGACTAAAGCATTTGAGCGAATAAGAAATATTTTTGTAGATATCATTGCGAAGATTAAAGAGAGTGGCAGAAGCATATCTATGGCAAAAAAAACTTTATATACAAGGTAGATAAGCAATAAGTTAGCAGATGCAGAGAGCGCCTCCGCATTATCGATATAGTCAAATCCAACCAAAAACATCACTAAAGCGCTCAGTATTACAAAGAAAAATTTCAAATAATGAAAAGAGATATATTTAAATAGTAACAAACTGTTCCTTCTCACAAAATCTCAACAAAATGAGCTAAAAGTATTAAAAATTGAGTCTTATTTTATCTAAAATTGCTTAACTGAGAACTTTGAACTTACATCTTCAAGCGAAGAAGTCTCTAAATGCTCAATAGCTTCACAAGCGTGAGCTACCCAGCTAGATAAATGTTTAGCTTCTTCATCATTAAAATCACTCAAAACATAAGATGAAACTTCACCTTTATGGTCTGGTTTTCCTATCCCGAGTCTAACCCTTACATACTCTTTTGAGATTTTCTCATCAGTAGATTTAAGCCCATTATGCCCACCATGGCCACCACCTCGCTTAAAGCGAACCGCACCAAAAGGCAGATCTAAATCATCATGTATTACAACTACTTCATCTATCTTATAGAAGTTTTTCACAGCTTGTATTGATTCACCTGAGAGGTTCATAAATGTAAGTGGTTTTAATAAAAAATGATTTGAGTACTTAAAAAGTTCACCCTTAAATGATGAAGAGGATAATTTTTGAGCACCGTTTCTACGAACAAGCTCATCTATAACCATAAAACCGATATTGTGGCGATTTTTGGAGTAAGAGGGACCTGGGTTACCAAGTCCGACTATTAACATTGTAAAATCTCAAAGAAACTTTTTTTTTCAGGAAACATCGCTACGCGAATGATACTCTTGTTTTGTAGTTTCAGGGGGTTGTAGGGACAAATGTCCCTGCCACTATAATGGGCTTTGCTCATTATAGTGTTTAACATGGTGTTACTTAGCCTTGATAATACTAACTACTGCAACACGATCAGCATCACGCATGATAACATTAGGAATAGCTATTAAATCACGAACTAGCTTAGAATCGCCAACGTCCATCTTAGTAACATCTATCTCAAACTTACTTGGAACATTCTCTATTGCTCCTTTTACAGTTAAACGAGGTTTAGCTTTGTGGACAAGACCTTTGTTTTTAAGACCTATTGCATCACCTACAGTCACTACTGGTACATTGTAAGTAGTTACTACACCTGGTTGTGCTACCATCAAATCAACATGTAGTAAAATACCTGTCACAGGATGTGCTTCATATGATTGAACTACAACATTCATCTCTTTACCACCAACCGAAATAGGGAATGCTAAAGTATCTTTGTTGCGAACAGTACGGATATATTCATTCATTTTGAATGCAGCGTTGATATTCTCAAGCCCTTTTCCGTAGATGTTAGCAATTAGATATCCATCACGACGCAGTGCTTTAGTGCCCTTTTTGCCAATACTCTCTCTAATAATGCCTTCTAACATATTAAATCCTTAATTAAAAAATGTTTGGAATTATACACAAGCTAGAATTAAATTCTACTTTAAATCAAAAATATCCTCTTCTTGATCTAAATCTATTTCTCTATTTTTTGCTAAATTTGTATTTTTTGCTGTCTTTGAAGAGCTTAAACCACTCATTCTAAGCTCCAAATCAGATGGACTTGTTGCATAATCTTTTGCTTTTGCTTTTGTTATGATGCCCTCATTATAAAGCTCTAAGATGTGCTGATCAAAACTTTGAGATCCATAGTGTTCTTTTCCCTTTTCTATCGCATCTTTGATTTCATAATCACGGTTTTCCATAATAAGCTTTTCAATAGTTGGAGTACGAACTAAAATTTCCATCGCAGCTCTTCTTCCTCCATCTATTGTTGGGATAAGCCTTTGTGTGATTATGCCTTGTATGACGCTTGAAAGAGATAGTCTTACACGGTTTTGTTCATCTGTATTAAAGCTTGAAATTATACGATTTATGGTCTCTTTTGCATCTACTGTGTGAAGAGTTGAGAAGACTAAATGACCTGTATCTGCAGCATGCAGAGCTAGATTTATTGTCTCACGGTCTCGCATCTCTCCTACTAAAATTATGTCTGGATCCTCTCTTAGTGCTGCGCGAAGAGCCTTATCAAAAGAGAGGGTATCTTGACCTACTGAGCGCTGATTTATGATGCAACCCTTATCTTTATGAACAAACTCTATGGGATCTTCAATCGTGATTATGTGTTTTTTCTTTGTTAAATTTATCTCATTTATCAGAGCCGCAAGTGTAGTTGACTTACCACTACCCGTCACGCCAGTAACTAAGACAAGTCCTCTCTCTTTGTTTGCAAGCTTCCTTACAATTTCTGGGAGATGCAGATCTGTTAAGGTTGGAATAGCGATAGGAATAGCACGAAAAACAGCAGAGACTCCATCCATCTGAAAAAAAACATTTACACGAAAACGATTTCTCTCATCAAACGGATAGACTAAATCAACCTCTTTATTTTCAACCAACTCTCCAAATCTTCCCTTTAAAAGCTCTTTTGCAAAGGTAAGAGCATCTTCTTTGGAAAATATATCTCCAGCAAACTGAACTATATTTCCATTTATCCTAGCTCTTATAGCTGAGTTTGCTTTTACATGAAGGTCACTTCCCTTTAGCTCTATCATCTTTTTAAGATATGTTCTTATCTTATTTACCTGAGCAAAGGTTAGTTTTGAAACATCTACCTGATTTTTCATAACGCGTCCAGTATCTCTTTAAATGCATCTTTAAACGCCTCAAGCCCATCTTCAATCTGTCCATCAAGTACTTCATCAAGATCAATTCCAGCAGCTTTTACTTTTTTAAAATGTTCTTTGATTAGAGCTGCATCTATTGGCAAAGTCTGCTCTTTTATCTCATTTTCATCAAAAGCTTTTATGGTATCTATTGGAGCTGTATTTACGCAGTTAAATCCGAGCAGTTTATCCACATAGTAAGAAGCCTCAAGCGAGTCATCTTTTACTCCAGTACTTGCAAAAAGAGCTCTACAACCATCAACATTCATCTCTTGTATGGCACTATAGATATCAGCCGTGTTGTAGATGCCACTAAGAGAGGTCTCAACTCCAGCTTCACTAAGTCTTGCATCTATGGCACGGTCAACTCTACTTACAAAGATGCTAATAACACTATCAACTTTTTTATTAGACTTTTTTAGCCCTCTCTTTATGGCCTTAGCACAAGAGATAGCCTGCTCTTTTTTAAAGATAAGAGTTGCGTTTACTGGGATACCTTCTGCGATTAAACCCTCTATTGCGATATATCCAGCAGTTGTAGCTGGTACTTTTATCATTACATTTTCTCTACCTATTTCTCTAAAGAGTCTCTTGCCCTCTTCTAAAGTAGCCACTGCATCGTCGCAAAAAAATGGATCCACTTCAATGCTTACATATCCATCATCACCTCTGTCGTATAGCGGTTTTAATATGTCTGCCGCTTTTTGAATGTCAAATATCGCAACTGCTTCATACTTGGCTTTAGGGCTTAAACCCTCTAGCGATGCGAGTTGCTCTTTATATGCACCAGAGGTTAAAATTGCACTCTTAAATATAGCGGGGTTTGATGTAGCTCCGTTGATGATGCCACGATTTATTAACTCTTTAAACTCACAATCAAGGTAGTCTCTCTCTATAAAATCTGCCCATAGTGAAAATTTTAACTCTTCTATATACATACTAGTTCCTGAAAAAAAATTTATCTATTATAGCCCAAATCTTGTCAAACTTTTTTAAATTAATAAAAACAATAAGATGAAGTGCCAAAAGCGCGTACAAAACTTCACTATCTACAAAGATTCTTAGATGCGTTACGTTGAAATGTAGATATATCTCAAAGAGTAACTCTTCGTAAATTTGAGTATTTATAAAGATTAGTACTACAACTAAGAGTGAAAAAAGAACCCCATAGGAGATATTTTTAAAATATTTGTAAATTCCATAAGAGATAAAAAACAGTAGTACAAAATAAAGAGCATAAAATCCCAAAACAAAGAGATGCAATAAGCTTAGATGCAGGACTATTAAAATTAAAAAACAGATAAAATTTTGTATGAAATTTTTCATAAACTTAAGGAAGATAGACCTTGTCTCTAAGCTCATCATACTCTAATCTCGCCTCACTATCAAGCGTGATGCCACCACCACTCTTATAGATATAGCCCTCTTTACTCTTCTCTACAAATCGAATCATCACAGCACTATTAAAACTATTCCCATCATAAATACCAAAAACACCACTATAAAAACCTCTCTCATAAGACTCCACTTCTTCTATAATCTCTAAAGTCTTTCTCTTAGGCGCACCACTTATACTCCCAGCTGGTAGGAGTTTTTGAAGTATATCTCCAACTCTCTCATGCCAGTTATCTCCCACAAAACCACTAATGTGTGAACTTACTTGCAATAGCTCTTTTGTACCAGCTTCTACTCTTTGGACAAATCTAAACTTCTTAACTTTGATATCTTGTGCAACCATAGAGAGGTCATTTCTTAACAAATCAACTATCATAGTATGTTCAGCCAACTCTTTTTTATCACTCAAAATTTTCTCTTTAGCATCTACTATAGATGCATCTATAGTCCCTTTCATGGGGTAAGTTTCTATAAGTGAGTCTTTAATGCCAACAAATTTCTCAGGCGAAAAGCAGACAAACTCATCTTTATATCTTAGTTTATACTTTGCATTAGCGATTTTATATATCTCTTTTAAACTGAGTTTTGAGGATATTTTAGTGGGTGCGGTTAAGTTTAAAAGGTAGGTATTGCCAGATTTTATCTGCTCTATAACTTTGTCAAATTTCTCTTTATAAGCCCCAAAGTCTGGCTCTTCTTTTATAAAGAGTTCATTGTGTTTTTTAAAAGTATAATCTTCATCTATAGAAAATTCTATATCGTGAAGATGCAATTCACCTAAGCTTATAACTTCAACTTTTAAAGCCAAAAAGTCACTTATAACTAAGAAAGGTTCTCTTTTTTTTCCTAAATTATTTAGTTTGTCAAACATTGTAGATAAGTTTTTTTAAAACCGCCATTCTGATAGAGACACCGTTTGTAACTTGCTCTAAGACCTTACATCTCTTATCTTCAAGAAGTGCATCGCAGATATCTATATTTCTATGAACTGGACCAGGGTGAAGTAACACTATATCTCTGTCTCCTACTAAATTCGTGGAGATGCAAAAGTCACTAGCATAGTCTTTTAGGGAAGCATAACTTTGTGATGAGTGTCTCTCCGTTTGAGTTCTAAGACTCATAATAACATCAACCTCATCTATAATCTCTTTTAAAAAGTGTGTAGTTCTTAGTTTTGTTTTTGGTAAAAAATGAGGTGGTGCAACCAAGATAACTTCCATGCCAAAGCGAGTTAGAAGCTCTATATTTGAGTTTGCAACTCTGGAATTTTTTATATCCCCAACTATGGCTATTTTTTTACCCCTTACATCTTTAAAATGCTCCCTTAGTGTAAAAAGATCAAGAAGAGCTTGAGTTGGGTGAGCGTGAGCGCCGTCACCTGCGTTTATAATGGCTGATTTTGTATGCTTTGAGAGGATTTTTGGTACACCTGCATTTTGGTGGCGAACTATCATAGCGTGAGGATTCATGGCATCTAAGTTCATCGCAGTATCTACTAAGGTCTCGCCCTTTTGTGTTGAGCTTTTTGCAACATCAAGATGAACAACCTCGGCACCAAGCCTCTTTGCTGCTATCTCAAAAGAACTTCTAGTTCTAGTTGAGTTTTCAAAAAAGAGTGTTATTACGATTTTGTCTTGCAAAATTCTCTCAAATCCGCCTTTGTTAAACTCTCTTGCATCTGCAAAGAGAGCCTCTATCTCATCTGTGGTAAAATCATCTGTGCGTATTAAATGTTGCATGCTCATCTTTTAAAATAAAGTTTAGAGATTATACAAGACATCACAAATAGTGTCAATATTTTTGCTAACTTTCATAACCTCAAATCCACTCTTTAAAAAGTAAGGCAGAGATATCGTCTCAAAACTCGAATCTTCCTCGCGACAATTAAACGCAACTTGATGTTTTATCTTTGCATCTTCTAAAACTTTTTTACTCAAAAGTGTGTCGTTTATGCATCCAAGTGAGCAGTGAGTAACTAAAAGTGCTGAAGAGTTAAAAAGAGCTATCAAGTCCACCATCATTAGCTCGCTATCTACAGGCACAAAAAGCCCACCAGCTCCCTCAATGATAAGAACGTCACAATGCTTCTCAAGCTTCTCTATAGCTTTTTCAATCTTTTTTAAATCTAGTTTTTTACCCCCAGATGCAACAAAGGGAGATGCTGGCATTTCATAAGTAATGGGAACGATGTCTTCTAACGATATCTCTTTAAACTCACAATTAAGTTCTCTTAGAAGAGTTAATAACTCTTTGGCATCTTTGGCATCTGCTTCTATCACTCCACTCTCTATTGGCTTGATAGCTCCAACTCTAAAACCACGAGATGCAAACTCTCTTAAAAGTAGTTTTGTTGTGTAAGTCTTACCAATATCTGTGTTTGTGGCTGTAACAAAAATTCTTTTTTTCACATTTATCTCTACTTTGGTATAATCCCTTATTATTATATAAGGCATATTAATGAATCATTTTGAAGAGTATTGTACCAAATTTGTCCAAGCAGTAGGAAGTAAAGATGGAGCTGTCAGCCCTGCCATAGTCTCTTCTGCATCTTTTTCCTACTCTACGCCAGAGATGGCCGAGGGCATCTTTGATGGAAGTGTGAAAAAACCACTCTATGCTCGCATGGGAAATCCAACAAACGCAAGGCTAGAATCCATCATGGCAGAGATGGACTCTGGAGTCGGCGCTATTGCCACAAGCTCAGGCATGGGAGCTACAACACTTGCCGTTATGTCTATTGTATCAATGGGCGATGAAATCATCTCTATAGGTGGACTATTTGGCGGAACCTACGCTTTTTTCTCAGAGACTCTATCTCGCTTTGGCATTAAGCCACATTTCTTTGATGTTGATGACTTTGACTCAATTGAGAGCGCGATAAATGAGAAGACAAAAATCATCTTTTTAGAGAGCGTTGGTAACCCAAATATGAAGCTCCCAGATATCAAAAAAATAGCTGCTATTGCAGACAAATATGGGGTTGTGCTCATTGTAGATAACACTACAACCCCTCTTAGCGTCTCTCCTATAAAACTCGGAGCTGACATTAGCGTCTATTCAACTACAAAAATCATCTCTGGAAACTCCTCCGCACTCGGTGGCTGTGCAGTTTTTCGCGCTATTAGTGATGGCGAAGATAAACTAAAATCTCCAAGATATGAGTTTTTACAAAAATTCATCAAAGGTGCTAAAGAGATGGCTCTCTTTGCAAATGCTAAAAAAAGAGCGCTAAGAGATTTTGGAATGAGTGCAAATGCATATGCGAGTTATCTGACTCTACTAGGCTTAGAAACACTTCCACTTAGGCTCTTAAGAGTGTCGCAAAGTATAGAGATAGTGGCTTTAGAACTAAGTAAAAATGGACTTCTTATAAATCATCCATCACTTAGCTCACACGAGCATCATCAAAGATATCTGAGTGATTTTAAAAATGGTTGTGGCTCTTTGTTTACTATCGACTTTAAGAGTAAAGAAAAAGCATTTGAATTTTTAAACAAAACAAAACTAGCTACTCTAACTGCAAATATCGGCGACAGCAGAACACTAGCTCTTCACATGGCATCTACTATATATAGAGATTTCGATGAAGAGACGAGAGAATTTTTAGGTATCTCTGATGGACTTGTGCGCATCTCTATGGGCTTAGAAAACCCACAAGATATTATAAAAGATTTTATAGCGGCGAGCAGATAGAGATGGCTACAAGAACTGATTTAGAGCAAGAAACTATAGTAGAAGTTAGATATCCTAAAAAATACAAGGTCTATTTACTAAATGATGACTATACTTCAATGGACTTTGTGGTCGATATTCTCATGAGCATATTTCACAAAAGTCTCTCAGATGCACAAGAGACTATGCTTGAAATCCACAAAAAAGAGAGAGGTCTTTGCGGCATTTTCACTCATGAGATAGCCGAGACAAAGCTTATGCAAGTGCATAGAAAAGCAAAAGAGAGTGGTTTTCCACTAAAAGCAGTAATGGAAGAAGAATAAAATGATAAGTACAAGTTTAAATGATATATTTCAAAAATCAATTTTATATGCAAAAAGTTTAAGACATGAATATCTCACAATCGAGCATGTTTTTTTTATACTACTAAACTCAAAAGAGGGCTCAGACATCATACGAGCTTGTGGCGGAGATATTGAGGCGATGAAAGAGGCTCTTGGCATCTATATCGCAGCTAGCATAGAACCTCTACCTTTAAGTATCGATCAAGATCCTTATGAGACTGTAGCGCTCTCAAGACTCATTGACAATATGATTATCCATCTTCAAAGTGCGCAGCAGCAAAATGCAGATGTTGGAGATTTACTAGCAGCTATTTTTGATGAACAAAAGAGTTTTAGTTACACACTTCTAACAAAGCACGGGATATCAAAACTAGATATTTTAGAGCTCATCTCTCACAGAGATGATAAAGAGACTAAGAACGATGAGTCATATCTGAGTAAATATTCTATAAATCTTCTTCAAAAAGCAAAAGATGGCAAAATCGACCCTGTAATTGGGCGAGATAAAGAGATAAACAGAGTCATTCAGATACTTTGCAGACGCAAAAAAAACAATCCTATCTTAGTTGGTGAGGCTGGAGTTGGAAAGACTGCAATTGCTGAGGGCTTAGCTCTTAGCATCGTAAGCGGGGATGTACCAGATATTATAAAAGAGGCTGAACTTTTCGCACTTGACCTTAGTGCGATGCTAGCTGGAACAAAGTATAGAGGCGACTTTGAAAAAAGGCTAAAAGGCGTGATGGATGAGTTAAAAGTACATCCGAATGCAATCCTTTTTATAGATGAGATCCACACTCTAATAGGAGCAGGTTCGACTAGTGGAACAATGGACGCGGCAAACCAGCTAAAACCAGCTCTAGCATCTGGCGAGCTTACATGTATGGGCGCTACAACATTTGCAGAATATAGAAACAGTTTTGAAAAAGACAAGGCACTTAGTAGAAGGTTTTCTAAGGTAGATATTGATGAGCCATCAGCAAAAGTGACCTACAAGATACTTCAAGGTCTAAAAGGTAAATACGAAGAGCATCACAATGTCACTTATACGCAAAAAGCACTAAAGAGTGCAGTTGATCTGTCAAAGAGATATATCACAGATAGATTTTTACCTGATAAGGCGATAGATATTATAGATGAAACAGCTGCATCTTTTCACTTGAGCAACAAAAAAAATAGGAAAATAACAGCTTACGATATAGAAAAAACCATCTCGAAAATTGTAGGCATCTCAAACTCTAAAGTAAGTAAAGATGAGACAAATGAGCTCCTAAACTTAGAGAGCGAGCTAAAACTAAAAGTCATAGGGCAAGACAGGGCCGTAGCAGAGGTTGCAAAAGCTATAAAAATCTCTAAAGCAGGACTCACTCCAGCAAACAAACCAATAGCCTCATTTCTTTTCTCAGGCCCAACAGGAGTTGGTAAAACTGAGCTTGCAGTATCACTAAGCAAGGTTTTAGGCGTTAATTTTGAGAGATTTGATATGAGTGAATATATGGAAAAACATGCTCTCTCAAGGCTAGTTGGAGCACCTCCAGGATATGTTGGATATGAGCAAGGTGGACTACTTACCGAAGTTATAAAGAAACATCCTTACACTGTTTTACTGCTAGATGAGATAGAAAAAGCCCATCCTGATTTGGTAAATATTTTACTTCAAATCATGGACAATGCAACTCTAACTGACAACAACGGTTACAAGGCAGATTTTCAAAATGTTATACTTATTATGACCTCAAATATTGGGGCGAGTGCGAGAGGCGTTATGGGATTTAACAAAGATAGCTCAATGTCTAAAAATGAAGAGTTAAAGTCTTTTTTCACTCCTGAATTTAGAAACAGACTAGATGCCATAGTTGAGTTTGAACAACTAAGCATCGAGACGGTTGAGCGCGTAGTTATGAAGTTTATAGATGAGTTAAATAGCGACTTAAAAAAGAAAAAAGTGACTATTAGCATCTCAGATAATGCTACAAAACTTATAGCAAAAAGTGCTTACTCAGCAGAGATGGGAGCTAGACCACTAAAGAGATATATACAAGACAACATCACAAATAAACTAAGTGATGAAATCCTCTTTGGTAAACTAAAAAATGGTGGTAAGGTTGAAGTTGGCGCTAAAGACAGGCTCATACTAAGATTTAAACAACTAGATGATTCCAAAGCTAAATAAATATACTCTAGACTTCCCAGATGCTAGAGATGCCAACGAAGATGGCATCGTAGCGTGGGGAGGTGATCTAAATCCTTCAAGACTCATTAGAGCCTATCAAAACGGAATATTCCCATGGTATAGCAAAAATGATCCCATTATCTGGTGGTCAACAAATCCTAGACTTATCTTAGAGTTAGATGATTTCAGACTAAGTAAATCACTTAAAAAAAGTATGAAAAAGTATGAGTATAGATTTGATACAAATTTTAGAGATGTAATGATGCACTGTGCAAAAACTCCACGAAAATCTCAAGAAGATACTTGGATACAAGAGGAAATCATAGAAGCTTACGAGGAACTACATCACTTAGGTTTAGCGCACTCTGTTGAGACTTATTATGAGGGGAAGTTAGTTGGAGGGCTTTATGGTGTCGTTGTTGGTGGAGTTTTTTGTGGGGAGTCTATGTTTAGCCATAAAAGCGACGCATCTAAGTCAGCATTTGCAATTTTAGTTAAACATTTAAAAGAGTGGGGTTTTGATTTTATTGACGCTCAAGTTCCAACAGAGCATCTAAAAAGCTTAGGTGCAAAAGAGGTCTCAAGAGAGCTTTTCTTGCAAATGTTAAAAAAATCAAATATGCGTCATATTGATAATATATGGAAAATAGAACCCCCTCATTAATCAATAAACTAGATTCCGTGTCAAGCACGGAATGGCGGGACATGCGTCATACTGATGATTAAGCCATAAACTAGATTCCGTGTCAAGCACGGAATGACAAGACTCGCGTCATACTGAACAAACAAACCATCATTCCGAACAAACAAGCTGTCATCCTGAACTTGATTCAGGATCCGATTTAATACTTCTTCAGAACATTCAATTCATTAAACCCTCTATTTAATCAAAAAAATCATTAACAATATAAAAGCTGCTTTTAAAATATAAGTTTCTTAGGAGTAGATTGCAATCTCCACAGATAAAGCAAAATTTCTTTTTGCTCTTTTTTTGTATAGTTAAATTTAAACTCTGCTTCTTTTAAATAGCTCAAAAAATATTCACTTTTTACACCCTTATATGGTGTTATAAACCTTTCAAAAAAACTCCAAAATTTTGTAATTGTACTTTCAATAGTTTTTAGTTTAGATATTCGGTTGGTTAACATGAATTTTTTGAACTCATTGCCACTTGATATTTCTAAGCTTTTTGAGTCAACTTTAGTTTGAAACCTCTTTAAAGATGGAAGTAAAAAATTATATACTTTTTCCTGATATGCAAAAGTCACGAAATTTTGTGACTCTATGATGCTAGTGTAATCTTTTTTTTTACTTTTACAGATATACATATACTCTTCAAACTCATCTAGCCTCTCTCTTTTGTACTCATAATAGTCATGTGAATGGCGAATAAGTAGCTTTCTTATATGCTCATATCTATTAAAAACTACTTGGTAACTAAGGTTTAGTTTTGTAGCACACGCTTTTGCTGTAGCCGAGTCTATGAATGCATCTAGCACATCAAAATCGCGTTGTAGTTTTAAAAGGCTATACTTTTTTGCACATGAAGAGCATTTTACCATCCTATTTTTAAGCTGATATAGCCTGCAATTACAGTAAAAACATACTTCTTGTTCCATATTTAGATAAGATAACCTTTTTTTTAGAATGATTTTAACATATATATCCCATAATCTCGCCATGATAAAAAAAATAATAATAACACAGGTACTTATCTTATCTCTCTTCGCTCATGATATGTGGATAGATGATGCACAAGTCCTTCACTGCGGACATATGCACATGAAAGATTCACATGGCGAAGAAAAAGAGATAAAGAAAGAGGATATCAATAAGGTTTTTTGCTCTGCAAATTCAGATATTTTTGAGGTCCAGAGCAAGGAACTTAGTGCTAAATGCGACACACTCTTTGTAATCTTGAATGAAGCCTACTATACAAAAACACCCTATGGCACAAAAAAACAATCAAAAGATGAGACTAAGATGGCAATAAGTAGCTTCAAGAGTATAGAGTCTGTTAAAAGGATAAATAGTGATGACTCTGGGCAAATTTTCAACAAAGGGCTAGAGTTAAGTCTAACTAATAAACTCTCTAATATAAAAGTAGGAGATAAAGCGAGGTTGTTAGTTACTTATGATGGTAAAGCTATACCTAGCGTAAGTGTAGCCTATTCAGACAAGGTTAGAGGTGTTAGCGATAAAGATGGAAGGATAAATATACGAATCCAAGAAGCTGGACTTCAAAATATAAAAGCATCTCTGACACTTAAAGATGACGGTATTAAAAGTGATGAGATTATACACTCTAGCACACTAAATATAAAAGTTTTAAAATGAAGATAATCTCTTTACTAGTTGTATTTGCAACTCTGCTTTTTTCTCATAACCTTATGCATAGTGTCTCGAAGGAACAGAGTGTAGTTGTCTCCTTTTCTTTTTCACAAAAGGAAGACTTCTCATTTCAAAATTATGAGGTTTATGCGCCAAGTAGCGAGATTCCATTTGCTGTTGGTAGAACGGATGCATATTCACGAGTATCTTTTTTACCAAATACTGGAGGGAAATGGAGAGTAAAAGCATTTTCTGAGGATGGTCACGGGAAAATTGTTGACATAGAAGTTGATGAAAATATGCTAGTACCAGTGGATGTAAATAGCAACAATACATTTACAAAAACGCTCATAGGTATCATGATACTTCTAGGGATTTTTGGACTAATATACATTAAAAAAAAGGATAAGAAAAATGAAAAAATATAGTATGCTTTTAGCACTCACAACGACTCTCTTCGCACATCATGGAGTCCCATCTATCAGTTTAGCAGGAGTAGAAGGCCCTGGTGCACCACTTGAGACAACTTCATCTGCCACTCTGCCAGAGGGCTCTTTGCTTGGGTATATGAAAGTTGATCATGCAAAGTACAAAACATACACTCATGCAAGAGACGGAGAAGCCGAGTCAAGTGAATATTTTACATATGGTCTTGGTTATGGGTTTAGTTCTTATTTTAGTGCCTATATGTTTGTTCCTTACTATACAAAAACTCAGGATGACGCTTTTAAAACATCTGGCTTTCACGATATCTCATTTCAGTTTGTTTTAGGCATGAAATACGATGATGGTCTGATGCTTACTCCAAGCAATGAAAGTTTAGATGATATGCAAGATTGGCACTTTACAACATCGTTTAGCTTTACCCTGCCAACAGGAAAATCAAATGCAACAATGCCCGATGGCACGCTCATAGATCCAGGTATGCAAACTGGTTTTGGAAAGCCATCTTTTATGTTTGGAGTTAGTGCTACAAAATGGTTTGGAAATGACTGGACTCTAGTAGGAGATATGTCATATAATAGATTTCTAGAAGAAACATATAGTGATGGCTCTAAGGTGCGCTTTGGAGATGAAGTGAGGGTTAATACTGCTTTAGTTTATATGCTCTACTCAAAACCAGCGAACAAATTACGCTTTGACTTTATTATGGAAGCAAATTATATGTATCTTGGGCGAGATATAGAAAATGGTAGCGGAGCTGAAGCAACAGGTGGCGAGATGATATATCTAACTCCAGGAGCAAGACTCTCTTACAAAACTACATCCGTTGCAGTTGGTGTCAAAGTTCCAACATGGACAAATCTAAATGAAGAAAATCTACAACAGGGCGCTGAGGGTAAAGAGGATTATAGACTTCTATTTACATTTAGCGCACTCTTTTAAGAAGTCAAAGTGCATATACCTGATGGCTTTATATCACCTCAAACATATATCCCCTCTATTGCCATCGGTGCAGCACTTTTGGCAATCGCATACAAAAAAATAGACCTAGATGCAGAGAAGATTCCTCTTATTGCAGGAGTTAGTGCCATCTCTTTTGTGATGATGCTAATAGCCATCCCCTTCCCTGGCGGAACTACTATGCATCTAAGTGGAATAGCCATAATATCTCTACTTTTTGGGCCATGGATAGCTTTTAGTTCTATCTCTTTGGTTTTGCTCATTCAAGCACTTTTGTTTGGAGAAGGAGGCATCACTTCATACCCTATAAATATCATAGCGATGGCATTTGTAGGAAGTTTTAGCTCTTACTGGTTTTATAAACTCTTTGCATATCGCTCAAAAAACATAGCTATCTTTATGGCTGGTTGGACAAGCATATTTTTCCCATCAATCATAATCGCTATTGTTCTTGGCATCCAACCACTTGTAGCATCTGTTGATGGAACTCCACTCTACTTTCCTTTTGGACTTAGCGTTACGCTTCCATCTGTAGTTATTCCACACATTTTTATAGCTATAATTGAGGGTTTAGTTACACTAAGTAGTGTAAAGTTTTTACGAACTCAGTTTAGGAGTGTTTTTGGTGAGTGATAGAGCTTGGTTATTTGTCTATCTAGCTGTGGTAATAACTTTAGGCTTTGTCCATAATGAATACATTATGCTCTTTAGCATCTTCATTACAATGGCACTTGGAGGCAAAGCTAGGTTTAAAATCTTTACAAAAGCACTACTTGTCATCGCTCTTTTTAATCTTAGCATCTCACTATCTTACATAATCTATAGCTTTTTTACTCCTGTAGATATTTTTGCTCTTGTTCTTATAAACCTTAGAGCTTTTGCGATTACGCTACTTACATTTACTCTCGTTAGACGAATAAACTTGCACAAAGCACTAGAGTTTAGCAAGGTTTTAGTCATTTTATATGGTTTTACCTACGCACAAATCATACTGCTTAAAAATATGTTACAAAGTTACTATGAAGGGCTCAAAAGCAGAGGAGCATCGCTGAGTATGAAGATTACAAAAAAACAGCTCCAACCACTTTTAATAACTCTTTTCGCTACAATGCTCCATAAATCAAGTGAGCAAAGCATGGGACTACGCTCAAGAGGACTAATAGATGATTGAGTGTAAAAATCTCTCTTACAGCTACCAAGATTTTCAACTAAAGACAATAGAAGTTTTAAAAGATATTAGTTTTAAGATAGATAAGGGCGAGAAAGTACTTCTACTTGGTATAAATGGCTCAGGAAAATCAACACTACTTAAGCTTTTAAATGGACTTCTTTATGCAAAAAGTGGAGAGTTTTACTTTAAAGAGAGTCTTGTAAATAAAAAATACCTAAAAGCAAACTCAAAAGATTTTAGAAAAAGCATCTGCCTTGCGATGCAAGACCCATCTTCTATGCTTTTTAATCCAAGTGTTTATGATGAGATAGCTTTTGGACTGAAGCATTTTGGCTTTGATAGCGTAGAGGAGAGAGTGCATCACTACGCAAAAATGTTTGAGATAGAGAGTATTTTAAAGTCAAGTCCTCTCTCACTCAGCGGTGGAGAAAAACAAAAAGTCCTTTTAGCATCTCTGCTTTGCGTAGAACCTGAGGTCTTACTACTAGATGAACCAACAGCGCATCTAGACCCGCCAACAACAGGCTGGCTAGTAGAGTTTTTGGACTCACTAGATGTCACAGCCCTTATCTCAACTCACAACATTAGTTTAGTGAAGGAGTTAGCAGATAGGGCTATAGTTATAGGTGCTAATCATGAGATAATTTATGACGCAAGTGTAGAAGCACTACTAGATGATATGCCAACGCTCATAAAAGCCCAATTAGTCCATAAGCATAAACATAATCACGAAGATGTAAAACATAAACACTACCATCTTCATAGTTGGTCGTAAGAGTTTAGTACTTTTTAAATATTGGCAACAGATTCAATCGCGATACTCCTAGAAACACTAACCAATGTCATTCCCACCATAAACTTCATTATGCAAAGCTTTAATATTTTCACTCACTAGTTCCAATGCTCTGCGTTGGAACTGATACATACCTGAATTATAATACA
>JAQUFE010000098.1 GCA_028684815.1 Sulfurimonas sp. | reverse complement strand
TTTGATGGAGCGTGGTTGTGCTTTTACAATTTTGAGGGCGTTGAGGCTAGAGAGCTTGGTTTTGAGAATCTCTTTATAGACCAGTTTGAATCTCCTTATCCAAACTTCTCAGCGTTAGAATTTATGAGTACAGAGGGCATCTTAGAGCAAAAAGGTGAGGCGATTTGTGAGTTTTTAAGAGTGACTAATGAGATGAGTAGTTATGTAAAAGCAAATCCTCTTGAAGCAAAAACTATCTACTATGACTACACAAAACAAGAGCAAACAAAACTCATGGATGAGATTATCTCAGAGACACTCTCAAGATTAGAGACAGATATTGTAAGTGATTCTAAGAGATGGAGAGATTTGTATGAGTTTTTAGAAGAGTTAGAACTTGTAAAATTAAGAGATGATGAGTATGCTAGAATATGGCAGGCTAAAGGTCATTAAGGATTTTAAGATGAAGGTATTTGAAAAAGTCTCGGTTATTAAATGTAGTGTTGAAGATTTGTTTGACTTTCATCTTGATGTAAAAAACCTAGAAATCATAACTCCACCTGGTATGAAAGTAGAGCTCTTAACTGAGATAACTACTCCAAAAGTGGGAGATGTATTGAGATTGAAAAGTACAAAAGGTTTTATAAGTAGTGTTTGGGAAGTTGAAGTAAAAGAGCTAGTTCGTCCAAACCTACTCCTTGATGAGGCACTAAAATCGCCTTTTAAGAGATTTAGACACTCTCATATCTTTTTAGAAGTTGAGGATGGATGTTGTGAGCTAAGGGATGTTATAGAGTATGAACTCCCTTTTGGATTTGTTGGGAATCTTTTTGACTTTGTTATAAGGTCTGAATTTAAGAAGATGTTTGAGCATCGTCATAGAGAGACTAAGAGAATTTTAGAGTTAAATAAAGGATAAAAAATGTTAAAAGAATTACTACATACTGGCATCGGTGCGGCGGTTATTTTAAAGCAAAAAGTTGAAGATGAACTAAAAAAGCTTGAAGATGAGGGAAAGATAAAGACTAGAGATGCAAAGAGTTTTTTAGAGTCTATCGAGACTAAAGGCAAAGAAGAAGAGCAAAGAATAAAAGAGCAGTTAAAATCAACTCTAAAAGAGGTTATAGATGAGCTAGGACTTGCTACTAAAGAGGACTTAATAAAACTAAAAGAGGATTTAAAATAGACTCACTTAGATACTACTCGCCTAGAAGAGTCTATAGGGTTTTTAGCTTTTTACTAACTATCTATCTAGTTATTAAAAAGAGAGAGAGTTTTTTAGGTTTTAAGCCACTAAAACCAAAAGAGCTAAAAGAGACCATAGTTTTTTTAGGTGCGAGTTTTATAAAATTAGCACAAGTTCTAGCTACTCGCTCAGACTTTTTTGATAAAGAGTATCTTGATGAGTTAAAAGAGCTTCATGACTCACTCCCAGCTATGAAAAAGAGTGAGTTTGACGAAGTCTATGATAGGAGTTTTAAAAAAGACTCTTTTGCAAGTTTTGATAACAATCCTATCGCTTCTGCATCTATAGGTCAAGTTCACGTTGCATATACTTACGAGGGGCAAAAAATTGCTGTAAAACTCCGCCGCAAAAATATCTACTCTCAAGTGATGGCAGATATTAAAATCATAAAGAGCTTTAACACTCTTTTTAAACCTCTTTTTTCTCATCACACAAAAAACTCCATTGAAGCTGTAATCGTTGAGTTTTCTAAGATGATAAAAGAGGAGGTAAGTCTAACAAAAGAGCTGAGTAACTTAGTGAAGTTTTCATCAATGTACAAAGATGCAGGTGTTAAGTTTCCAGTTCCACTACCAGAGTTTTGTAGTGACGATGCTCTTGTTATGAGCTTTGAAGAGGGTTTTAGGTTTGATGATAAAGAGAGTATATTTGAGCACAAGATAGACTTTCGAGCCATCATTGCAAAGCTCGTTGATTTTTACACAACTCAGATGCTCATAAACGGCTACTTCCACGCAGATCCGCATCCTGGAAACCTCTTAGTCTCAAAAGAGGGAGAACTTATACTGCTTGACTTTGGGATGGTAAAAAGCGTTGCAAATCACACAAGAGTAGCCATCATCGAGCTTATAAAAGCTGCAAATGAGCAAGATTATGAACGCTATATTGCAGCAAACAAAAAGTTAGGAACTATCGCTTATGAAGCTCCAACTGAACAGCTAGCGGAGTTTAGCGCTAAGATGTTTGAGATATTTTCAAACGATAATCTTAATAGTGAATCTATGCAAGAACTCGCTTATGAAGTCTTAGAAACTACAAGAGATATGCCTTTTAAACTACCAAGTGATGCTATCTATATACTTAGAGTGAGTGCCATTATAGAGGGGCTTGGAACTACTTATATAGAAAATTTTAACGGTGTAAAAGATATCTTGCCGATTTTACAAAAAAACATCCCAAGAGCTTTGGGTGCAAAAGATAGCATCTTAGAGACTCTTATAGATGAGATAAAAGACATCCCTTTTATAGTAAAAGATTTTAAAGGTGCTATAAAAAAGATAAGTTCAGATGAGCTTCAAGTTGAACTCCTAGGCGACCAATTAGAGTGGATAAAAAGAGATGCAAAGAGCGAAGTAAAATCCTATGCTATCTCATTTGCTCTTATGATGGGAGCTATTTTTATGATGCTTTATGATAAGAGTCTAAAAGAGATGGCAGCCATTCTCTTTTTAGCTGGTGTCTTTAGAGTTATATATAGATAAATTGATGAACTAACAAAATTGAGCTACAAATAGCTCACAAGAGATGCTAAGATGTTCAAATATACCCAAAGAGGCAAAGATGAGTAAAAAAATAGCAGTGATTTTAATAGCACATGGAAGTAAAAGAGGCGAATCAAATGAAGAGTTTAAAGCACT
>JAQUFE010000097.1 GCA_028684815.1 Sulfurimonas sp. | reverse complement strand
GTAGGATGATAGTTATAGAGATGAATCCTCGTGTATCTCGTTCATCTGCTCTTGCATCTAAGGCTACAGGTTATCCTATTGCAAAAGTTGCGACTCTTCTTGCTATTGGTTACACTTTAGATGAAATTACAAACGATATCACAGGAACTCCAGCATCTTTTGAACCATCAGTTGACTATATAGTAACAAAAGTTCCTCGCTTTACATTTGAGAAATTTCCAGAGGCTGTAAATACACTAAGTACAAGCATGAAGTCAGTTGGCGAAGTTATGGCAATAGGTAGAACCTTTAAAGAGTCTATGCAAAAAGCACTCTGCTCTCTTGAGACTGGCATCTGCGGCTTTGAGCCAATGGAAGGTGATGATGAGTTTATTAAGCATGAAATTCGCCGTCCAAATGCAGATCGCGCACTCTATGTGGCTGAGGGATTTCGCCGTGGTATGAGCATAGAAGAGATGTTTGACACTTGTGCTATTGACCCGTGGTTTTTATATCAGCTCCAAGAGATAGTTGAGTCTGAGAAGAGAATCACAAAAGAGATACTCCAAGATGCTACTCTTATGAGAAGTATCAAATCTGATGGTTTTTCTGATAAAAGAATCGCTCAGCTTATAAGCAAAGAGCAAAAAATAACAGAGATGCAAGTATATGATGCTAGAAAAAAACTAGGCATCTCATTAGAGTTTAACGAGGTTGATACTTGTGCAGGAGAGTTTGAAGCACTGACACCTTATCTCTACTCAACTACAAATATTGCTGCCTCTCCTGATGCTAAAAATAGAGTTAGCGATAAGAAAAAAGTCCTCATCCTTGGTGGTGGACCAAACAGAATCGGTCAAGGAATTGAGTTTGACTACTGCTGTGTTCATGCTGCTTTTGCACTAAAAGAGATGGATATAGAGACCATCATGTACAACTGTAATCCTGAGACTGTCTCAACTGACTATGATACTTCTGATGTTTTGTACTTTGAACCTATTGACTTAGAACATGTTAGAGAAGTGATAGAAAATGAGCAACCAGATGGCATCATCGTTCACTTTGGTGGGCAAACTCCTCTAAAGTTAGCAGATAGCTTAACTAAGATAGGAGCAAAAATTGCAGGAACTCCATCAGCGGTTATTGACCTAGCAGAAGATAGAGAGCAGTTTTCTAACTTTGTAAAAAAATTCAACCTAAAACAGCCTGAAAATGGACTAGCAAGAACTAAAGAAGAGTCTTACATCATAGCTGGGAAGCTAGGCTTTCCTGTTCTCGTCCGCCCATCTTTTGTTCTTGGTGGTCGCGGTATGAGAATTGTCTATACAGAAGATGAACTTAAGCAATATATGGACTTAGCAATCTCAGTATCAAATGAAGCTCCTGTTCTTATAGACAAGTTTTTAGACCAAGCTATTGAGCTTGATGTTGATGCTATTAGTGATGGCAAAGATGTATATATCGGCTCTGTTATGGAGCATATCGAAGAAGCAGGTATTCACTCAGGGGATAGCGCTTGTTCACTCCCTCCTATAAACCTCTCAAAAGAGTTGATACAAAGAGTAGAAGAGCAGACTCAAACAATAGCACTAGGGCTAGGTGTTGTTGGACTTATGAATGTTCAATACGCAATTTATAAAGATGAAATATATCTTATAGAGGTAAATCCAAGAGCATCAAGAACTGTTCCTTTTGTCTCAAAAGCTACAGGGATGCCACTTGCAAAAGTTGCAACTCGTGTTATGGTTGGAGAGACACTAAGAAACTCTCTAAAATACTACGATAAGTACAATATAGTCCAAGAAGTAAATGGGCTCCTTAAGCCAAAATTAAAGGGTCATATCTCTGTAAAAGAGGCAGTTTTTCCTTTTCATAAACTCTACGGAGCTGACTTAGTTCTTTCTCCTGAGATGAAATCAACTGGCGAAGTTATGGGAATAAGCTCAAACTTTGGAGTTAGTTTTGCAAAAGCTCAACTCTCAGCTGGAAATAAAATTCCAAAGAGTGGAACATGTTTCTTATCTTTTGTAGATACAGATAAAGTTCACGCTTGCGAGATAGCATCTGGACTTCATAAACATGGTTTTAAACTAGTAGCAACTAAAGGCACTCAATCGGTAATTGAGAGTGCTGGCATCCCTTGTGAAGTGGTTTTAAAGATTTCTGAGGGCCGTCCAAATATTGAAGATAGTATGAAAAATGATGAGATTGCTATGGCACTAAATACATCTGATAACAACACTTCAAAAAAAGATGCAATAGTTATTCGTCAAGAAGTTTTAAAGAGAAATATTCCATATTTTACAACTCTAAGTGCTGCTAGAGCACTTATCTTAGCTCTTGATGAGATGGGCGATGACTCATGGCTAGATTCAAAAGCCATCCAAGACTTCCTCGCTTAAACGTGAAAGTAATTCTGGCTCAAACCGACACCACTGTCGGTTTTTTATCTCAAGATGCAAAGAGGCTAAAAGAGATAAAAAAAAGGAGCCAGACTAAACCCTTTATCAAAGTATATAGAGATCTCAAAGCTCTAAAATCATCTAAAATCAGAATCCCTCAAATATTTAAAAATAGTGTACGAAGAGCTAAAAAAACCACCTTTATAGTTAAGAACTCCGCTTTTAGAGTGAGTAAGAGTCCGCTTCATTCTCAACTCTTAAGAGACTTGGCGTGGCACTACTCTACTTCTGCTAATGAATCGGGACAAGATTTTGATTTGCTCTTTTGTGCAGATAAAGCTGATATAATAGTGCAAAATAGAGATGGGCTTCATCAAAGGAACTCCTCATCTTTATATATTATAAACAATCAAAAAAGGAGAAGACTCAGATGATAAAAGCTCTTCAAGCACTACTTACTGGTATGTTTGTCACATTTATTTTAGATTTTTTCATATTTTTGGGTCTGCAAAAGCACTATAT
>JAQUFE010000096.1 GCA_028684815.1 Sulfurimonas sp. | reverse complement strand
TACTTGTAGATACTTTTGCCCATTGGAGTTTACTTAACTCCTCAGTGCTTAAGTCATAAGTCTTTAGTTGTGTTTTTCTAAACATTTGAGTCCTTTTATTAAATAGGTCGAATTATAGTCAAACTTTACAAATGTTGTTATAATCCTTGACATGAAAAAAATTCTAAACGCACTTCAAATAAACTTTATACGAAAAGATAAATCAACAACAATCAAACAAGCAAATCTTTTTACCACCTTATATATACTGCTTTTTACCATAGTTTTTGTATCTGTGCTAATCAAAGAGAATTATGAAGAGTATGAAAAAACATTGGTTGAACAGCGGATTATGAGTGACTATAAGGAAAATAACAGAGATGCTAAAAATGTAGAGATAGAAAAAGAGTTAAAGTCATTAATGATTAAAAAAACTTTATCTATCGCTACTTTGGCTTTTATACTTTTTGCGATAATGCTCGGATTTTATAAACTTTTCAATGCGATACTGCAACGAGATATAGATATTTTTATGAAATTTTTTAAAGAGAGTGCGCATACTGAACAAAAACTTGATCCACAAGCTATGTTTTTTGAAGATTTTAAAATAATGGTAGGCTATGCAAATAGCATGGTAGAGACAATAAGTGAACAAAAACACACACTAAGAGAGCTAAACCAAGGATTAGAAGAGAAAGTTCTTCAAAAAATGTCAAAACTTGAATCCATCAATGAAAACTTAAAAAAAGAGAAAAAGTTTTCACAAGACTTACTAAAATCTCAAAAAGAGTTTTTAAGATATACAGTGCATGAGACAAATACACCTCTTAGTGTTATACTTATGTCCATAGAACTCTATCTGATGAAAAATCCACGAGATAGGCAACTCTCTAAGATAGAAGCTGCTGTTAAAAATATCTTTAGCATCTATGATGATTTGAGTTATTTGGTAAAAAAAGATCAAGTTGAGTATCCAAAAAGAGTTATAAACTTTGCTAATTATATAAATAGTAGAATAGACTTTTTTACAGAAGTGGCCCAGCAGTCAAAAGTGAGTTTTAACAACAAGATTGATACAAATGAGATGCACATATATTTTAATGGTACAAAGCTTCAAAGAATAGTAGATAACACTATAACAAATGCTATAAAGTACACACTCCCAAAAGAGGTCATAACAGTAACACTTGTTCAAATCGGTGCAAATATAGAGTTTGCAATGGGCTCAAAGGCAAAAACCATCAAAGATACACAAAGGGTATTTCATGAGTATTATAGAGAAGAAGAGAAGGCTGATGGCTTTGGAATAGGGCTAGGACTTGTTAGAAGTATCTGCGAAGAAGAGGATGTGAAAATCTCTGTATCTTCAGATGCTAATGAGACAGTATTTAAGTATATATTTAAAATGATGGGTGATTGATGAAAATTTTGCTGCTTGAAGATGAGCTGATGTTGAATGAGTCTATATGCGAGTACCTAGAGTCTGATGGACATAAAGTGGAGTCTTTCGTTGATGGGCTTGAGGCTTTTGAAGCTATTAAAACAAACTCTTACGATTTACTTATTTTAGATATCAACGTACCTGGAATGGATGGACTCTCTTTCTTAGAAGAGTTGCATCTTTTAAAAATATATGTAAGCGTTATCTATATAAGCGCACTTGTAGATATAGAAGATATCTCTCGCGCTTATAATTTGGGATGCCATGATTATTTGAAAAAACCATTTCATTTAAAAGAGTTGGCTCTTCGTATTAACCGAGTAAAACTAGAAAAAGAGAGACCAAGAGTGCATCTTAGAATCTCTAAAAATTACAGTTATGACCAAGAGCATAGTCTTCTTCTTTTTAATGATGAACCACAAGTTCTTACAAAAAAACAGTCCCAAATGATAGATTTACTTGCAAGAAACAGAGGAATGGTAGTCGATTTTGAGCAGTTTCAAACCTATGTATGGAGTGAGCAACTCGTAGATAATGCAACTATCAGGGCTGAGATAAATAGGTTTAAGAAAAACCTAAAAGAGGATTTTATTCTAAATGTTAGAGGCATGGGATATATGATAGACAAACCTTAATCCCTGTTTTTTGGGGTTTAAAACCCGTTTGTACCGGAATTTGTACCTACTCGCATCCAAAGATTAAATGCTTTGGATGAGGCGAGTTTTTTGAATTATTGGTTCATTTTTCCCACAGCACAAGATACAAAGCTCTTTGCTTTAAGCCCAGTTGATTCAAATTTGCCTAATTTTTCATCTTCCATCGGGTAACCTAGTTTTCTCATTTTTTTACGAAAAAGTTGTTCGTGTTCATCGTCTTTTATCTCAACGCTTACAACTCTAGGCTCTTGTTCTAAATCAACTTCAACTTCTCCAAAATCCTCTCTTAGAGACTCTTTTACGGTGTTTGCACAACCACCACATTTAATATTTAGTGCTTTAAAATTCTTTTTCATTTTGTATCCTTTTGACTATTTGCTGGATGTATAACTTTGCCAGAGTAGATAACTTCACATCCACTAGGCATAATCATACCAGAAACAAACTTTCCAAATGAACGACTTTTAGAGATGAAGTCAGAAGAGATAGAGACATTTGTGTCACTTTTAAGAATCCGCTTCAATCCAAAAGATGTTATGTCATCTATAGAACTCGCCCCAAAATCGACTAACTTTTTTGTGGAGCTTAAGATAGATGTTGGAATACCTTGAGCTATGTTAACAAGGGTTGAAGAAGTCCTTGCTATCTTTGGTTCTTTAATATTTGCGCTTAAGGCTTGAGTAATGATTGCGCAACCATTTTTATCTACTATGCTTACATCAAGTTTTTTGATATCACCATTATCTTCTATGTTTCCTTGGGCTACTATTAAAAACTCTTGTGTTTTTAGGGCTATATCATCAAGTTTTATATTGTTATTAGCAAGAGACAAATCCAG
>JAQUFE010000018.1:39046-46203 GCA_028684815.1 Sulfurimonas sp. | reverse complement strand
TTCGCACACCTCTAAATGGGATAGTAGGATTTACGGAACTTTTAAAAGATACAAGTTTAGAAGAGGAGCAAAATGAGTTTGTAGAAATCATAGAAAAATCGTCTGAGAATCTTCTACAAATCATTAACAATATCTTAGATTTATCAAAAATTGAGAGTAATAAGATTGAGATTGAAGATATAGCTTTTGATCCTATAATTGAGTTTGAGAGCGCGGTTGAAGTTTATGGTGTTCGTGCAAGTGAAAAACATATAGATTTGGGTTGTTTTATAGATCCAGCTTTAGAGCAGCCCTTAAATGGAGATCCAACAAAACTTAAAGAGGTTATTATAAACCTTCTCTCAAATGCAGTAAAGTTTACGGGTAGTGGTGGCTTTATCAATGTAAATATTAGAAAACAAGAGTCTAACAAAGAGGGCATTACAAGAGTTAGGTTTGAGGTTCAAGATAATGGCATCGGAGTATCAAGTGAGCAAAAATCAAAAATCTTTGAAGCATTCTCACAAGCAGATAGTTCTATAACTCGCAAATATGGAGGTACAGGCTTGGGACTTACCATCTCTAGTAGATTTATCGAACTTATGGGTGGTCATCTTGATATTTTTAGTGAAGTTGGAGTAGGAACAACTTTCTTCTTTACTATTGATTTTGAAGAAGCAGAGCCTATAAACAGCAGTTTAAGAGGCAAGTTCTCAAATATCAGGGTATTAATACTCGGTGATACTTATAAAACAAAGGCTCAAGAGAGTTATCTCAAAGAGTATTTAGACTTTTTTGGAGCAGCCTATAGAAAATTTACGAACTTAGACGAGCTACAAGCTCTTAGTAAATCCGCCAAGTATGACTTAATCTTTGTTGATTATGGTTATACTCAAGATGCTGAGTTATCTCACTACGCTTCACTCCCTCAAGCTTTGGTAGTGTTAACTAAATCATACTATATGAAAAAAATAGACTCTTTGCATATTGAGATATTTAAAACTATTTATGAACCTTTAGATATCTCTAAAGTAAAAACAGCACTCCAAAACTACTCAAATAAGAATTTTCATACAAATAAAACTAACAAAATAAAATCCTTAGATCTAGATGCAACAAAGTTTAAAGCAAATGCATTAGTAGCAGAAGACAATATTATAAATCAAAAGCTCATTAAAAGCACTCTTGAAGATTTAGGGCTAAGTGTAACTCTTGCAAATAATGGCCTTGAAGCTTTTTCTAAACGAAAGGATGGAAATTTTGATATAGTTTTTATGGATATTCAGATGCCAATCTTAGATGGTGTCGAAGCTACCATCGAGATACTAAACTATGAAGAAGATTTTTCTAAGCCCCATATTCCAATCATAGCATTAACAGCAAATGCTCTAAAAGGCGATAGAGAGAGATTTCTAAAAACTGGGCTTGATGAGTATGCAACTAAACCTCTAATCCGAGCAGAGATTGTAAATCTTTTGACTCAATTTTTACCAGAGAAAATAGTAGCTATAGATGAAAATAGTGCGCAAGATGCAAAGATAGTAGGCGCGCTTAAATATGATCTACAAAGTATGGATACAACTATTGTAGAAGATGCTATAACTGATATAAATGTAGCTAAAACGCAATATAAAGTTGATGTATTACTAGCTAAAAGAAGCCCTTTTGAGCTAAAATTATATACCCAACTTTTAAATTCACTAGGCTATAGATATGAGAGTGTAAACTCTTATAGTAAGCTTCAAGAGTTAGTAGATGCCAACAGTTATAGAGTGATACTTTTTGATAAGGATTTAGAGGGTTTAAACCTTGAAAAACTCTCTATGGATATAAAAGGTAAAGGAGTTAAAACATATTTAGTAGTTGTTAGCGATTCGCTACAAAGAGATGCAACAGATGAGGCTATCTATGTGGATGCAGCAATCAAAAACCAAATAAACAAAGACCTTTTGCACCAAGTTTTAGAAAAATTTATTTAAGGAAATAGTGTATGCCAGAGCAAAAACTAGTAGTTTTGACAGTAGATGATGATACGATAAACCTAAAACTGCTTAAATCAATGTTGATGAAAAGTGGAAGTGTAACAGAGGTTGTTGAGGCTAGAAATGGTGCTGAGGCAGTAGAGATTTTAAAATCAAGAGATGATATAGACTTAATACTCTTAGATATAATTATGCCAATTATGAGTGGGATAGAGATGCTGCAAGTTGTTCGTGCGGATGATAACCTTCGGCAACTACCAATTATTGTCTTAACAACAGATGAGACGAAAAAAAGTGAGGCTCTAGAAGCAGGAGCAAATGACTTCTTAGTAAAGCCAATTAGAAATAATGAACTAATCAAAAAAATATCAGCCGTTTTAATTTGATGCTACATACTAAAACGAACTAGTCTATTTTTCTAAAGAAACTTCGTTTTCTAAAGAAACTTCGTTTTCTAAAGAAACTTCGTTTTCTAAAGAAACTTCGTTTTGAGGCAGGGAGAGATATCCCTTGTAAACCCCTTGCAAAATTTTTACTCTTTAATTGAATGCTCTGAAGAGTTATTAAGCTGGATCCTGAATCAAGTTCAGGATGACGTGCATTTCGCCATTCCGTGCTTGACAGGCATTCCGTCATTCCGTGCTTGACACGGAATCTGGTTTATAGGTCAATTAGAAGGTTCGATTAAAATCTCTGAAGAGTTATTAAGCTGGAACCTGAATCAAGTTCAGGATGACGTGCATTTCGCCATTCAGTGCTTGACACGCATTCCGTCATTCCGTGCTTGACACGGAATCTGGTTTATAGGTCAGAAGGTTCAATTAAAATCTCTTTTAAAACCTCTTCTATTCTACTAACAGGAA
The DNA here is from genome assembly GCA_028684815.1 of Sulfurimonas sp. Lineage (GTDB taxonomy): Bacteria > Campylobacterota > Campylobacteria > Campylobacterales > Sulfurimonadaceae > Sulfurimonas. Next base: position 43,379 of record JAQUFE010000018.1, on the reverse strand, counting down.
CAATCTCTAAAGAGTCTCGTACTTCTTGTGGAATATCTTCTAAGTCTCTCTCATAGTTTTTAGATGGGATTAGAACTTTACTAATATCTGCTTTATGTGCAGCAATAAGCTTCTCTTTTAGTCCGCCTATTGGAAGCACATCTCCACTAAGAGAGACCTCTCCAGTCATAGCTATCTCAGAGCGAGCTTTTTGATCACTTAGTATTGAGGCAATGGCACTTACTAGTGCTATACCAGCACTAGGACCATCTTTTGGAGTAGCGCCATCTGGGACATGGATATGCAAATCATATCTTTTGTATATTTCACTTGCATCTATCTCAATCTTGTCCTCTTTTTCTTTAAAGGTGAGAGGGACTTTATTTAAGTCAATTTTTAGTTTTTTATTATCTATCAGCGTTTTAACCACACTCATAGCAATTCTAGCGCTCTCTTTCATGACATCGCCTAAGCTCCCAGTTAATTGTAGCGCTCCTTTGCCTTTTATCTTAATGCTCTCAATTTTTAAAATATCTCCACCTACTGATGTCCAAGCAAGTCCATTTACAACCCCTACTACAGGAATTTTTGTAGTTTTTTCGATTTCAAAAACGCTTTTATCAAAAAACTTCTTAAGATTTTTCAGAGTTACAGAGACTCTGTCTACATTTGAGTTTTCTAGTATATCAAGAGCTACTTTTCTTGAGATATCAGCTAGTCGGCGGCGAAGGTTTCTAACTCCTGCCTCTCTTGTGTAGCTATGTATTATCTCTTTTAGGGCTGGTTTTGATATGTTTACCTCGCTCTTTTTTAGCCCGTGTTTTTTGAGTTCTTGTGGTATCAAGTATCTTGATGCAATCTCAAGCTTCTCTTGAGGAGTATATGAACTTATATTTATAAACTCCATTCTATCTCTTAAAGGTGCTGGGATGCGGCCTATATCATTAGCAGTGGCTATGAAAATAACCTTACTTAAATCGATATCAAAATTAAGATAGTAATCTCTAAACTCTTTGTTTTGTTCAGGGTCTAGAATCTCCAAAAGTGCAGCAGTAGGATCGCCTCTTTGAGATCTTGAGACTTTGTCTATCTCATCTAACACAACAACAGGATTCATCTTTTTTGCATCTATAAGACCTTGAGTTATGCGTCCTGGCATCGCTCCTACGTAAGTTCTTCTATGGCCTCTAAGCTCATTTACATCCTCAAGTCCGCCAAGTGCGATTCTCACAAGTGGACGCTTAAGAGCAACGGCTATAGAGTTAGCCAAAGATGTTTTACCAACACCCGGAGGTCCAAAGAAACATAAAATAGCACCCACACTATCACTTGGTGTTCCTCTTAACTCTAAGAGCTCCTTTACGGCAAAGTACTCAACTATTCTCTTTTTTGGTTTTTCTAGTGAGAAGTGGTCTTTGTCTAGTTGGTTTTGCACATCTTTTATCTTAAGAGATTTCTTTGCGAACTCTCCAAAAGGAATATCAAGAGTCCAGTCGAGATATGTTTGAGTCATAGATGCATCAGAAGAGTCAGGATGCATTCTTGAGAACCTATCTATCTGCTTTGAGATCTCTTTATAAGAATCTTCGCTCATTTTGTCTTTTTTTGCTTCAAGCTTTTTGCGGTACTCTTCTATCTCTTCATCTCTAGCAGTATCAGTCCCTAACTCTTTTTGAATCTGCTTTAACTGCTCTTTTAAAAAGTACTCTTTGTTCACTTTTTCTATATGAGTGTGAACCTTACTTCTTATCTCTTTTTGGAGCTTGTTCGCTTCAATCTCATCTATAAGATAGTCTATTAAAAGTAAAAATCTCTTCTCTGTATCTATCTCAACAAAGAGTTTATAAGCCTGCTCTTTTTTTAGCTTAACTGTACTACAAATCAAGTCTATGATTCTGTTGTGGTCGTGATTTTCTTCTATAGTTCTAAGTAAGTCTGGTGGAAAATAGTTACTTACACTCGCAAGTGTTCTAACTTTTTCGCGTACAATTTCAAGGATGGCATCTATTTTTAGAGAGCTTATATTTGTAGCTTCTAATACATCAACATTTGCCACAAGTGGTGATGCTTGTACTTCGTAGAGCATCTGCGCACGAGCTAAGCCCTGAAATAGAACCTTAACTCTGCCATCTGGAAGAGAGACTTTTCTCATGATAGAGCCAACAACTCCAGCACTATAGAGTGAATCAAAATCTCTTTTCCCCTCATGCATCGGCTTTGTTGGGCATACTATAACCAAAGAGCTATCTTCCATAGCAAGAGTCGCTGCATCTATGTTGCTCTCATCGCTTAAAAAAAGTGGCGATATCATAAAAGGGTATAAAAAAAGTTCATCTTCGGCTATAACAGGTATATTTGCTGGAAATTCTCCATAGTTGCTTAGTTTCATATTTGTTTCCTATATCTTTATTAAAGTTTTAATATTTTTTTTCTTAAAGCCTCAAGCTCATCCTCATCTATGACACCTCTGTCTTTTAACTCTTGTGCTTTTTCTAGCTCATCTTTTTGGAACTGGCTTAGACTCTTTTGTTGTGGTGCTTCTTTAAGTGTTTCTTGGCTTTGAGTCTCTTTTAGAGCTTGGGGTGCATCATCAACTACAGAGTTCCTAGATACAACGCTCTTAGTATGAGGAACCATAAAACTGTACCAACTCTCTGTCCCATCACCCTCAAACCAAGCGCGGTACCAAGGAGTGTTCGCTCTATCTATGACATCCCAATCAACCCATGGTTGAGGTTTTATAGCTCTGTAATACTCTGCTCCCTTTGGTTTGTCAAGCCTTTCGTATAGGCTCGCTATAGTCTCATTTAGAGCAGCTTCTGCCATTAAAAGGCGAGTTTGCATCGTATTTACGAGAGCGAAATACATGGAGTTTGGATAGTTTTGCTTAAACTTATCTGCCTCTTGTATAGCTTCTTCTATAAGAGCTTGATCTCTTCTTGGAAGTGGTAGAGCTAAGTATTTTGATTTGATTTTTAAAAACTCAGCATCTTCTTTTTCATTTATAGTTGCATATCTCTTTATATACTCATTTAAAAAGTGCTCACTGAGTAGATACTCATCGTGGTGCATATGAGCTATAGCTAAAATCATAGTAGCTTCAGGGAGCAGTGGTGAGCCGATGTGTTCACCTTGAAGTGAGCTGTAGTAGTTATCAGCTTTTTCTAAGTCTCCTTGAGAGATATGTTTTACAATCTTGCCATACCAATATATAGCAGGTTTGTTGTACTCTTCTATCTCTTTAGAACAACCACCTAAAAAAATGATAGCAGTAAACGATATAAAGAGAAAAGTATGTTTTAGTTTCATCAAATAATATCCTGTAAATAAATAAGTTGATATTCTATCTAAAAGATATATAACATAGGATAAATCTTTCTTGCGGTCATGGCACAATTTATGCTTAAAGTGTTATAATGACATACAATTTTACAGAGGGTTTTTTATGAAATTTAATATATGTGTGCCTTTTTTGGGTTTTGAGAATGTAAAAGAGGTTGAGTTAAAAAAAATTGATGATGTTTTTATGAAGATGATTTCTTGTGAAGATGAAAGAATATCTTTCACTCTAATAGATCCTTTTGTCCTTAGAGAGTATGACTTTGAAGTTCCGCGTAGCATTAAAGAAAAGTTAGAAATAGACAAAGATTCAAACCTTCTAATCTTAAATATAGTCCTTATCCAAACTCCTATAGAAAGCTCTGTAGTAAACTTTATAGGACCCTTTGTCTTTAACACAGATAACAAAAAAGCGGCCCAAATCATCTTAGGTGAATCTACAAAATATGGTATAGCTGAGAAAATATCCTCATTTTTAAACAAATAACTTCCCCTTTTGCGTAAGCATAAAAAACTTCTAAGCTTAAGGCTTGGAATATATAAACTGTTAAACTTCATTTTTTAAAAGTTACAGTATAATAAATCTTAACAATTTAAAATCATATATAAATTAACAGTTTGTATCAAAGATTTATATTGGACAGGAGTTTATTATGAGATTTTCAAGTCTACCCTTGAGAAATCTTGAGTTTTTTTTTCTCGCTCTACTTTTTTTGTGTACAACACCAATCTATGCTGATACTGAGCCAAATAACAGTTGTTCTCAAGAAGAAATAATCTCTCAGCTAAATAACAAATCTGCTCCTGTATCTCACACAGTAACAGGACGTGTGCGTAAATCTAACGATAGATATGATTATTATAAATTTACAGCTGGTATGGATGGAAATGTAAATATATCACTAAAAATGAAATCTATCATAGCAGGTTCTAAGAAAAACTCTATCATAGTAGGCTCAGTTTGTAACAAAGATGGTTATTATAGTAATTCATCTGAAAGTGATATAAAAACTGC